>CAIWET010000386.1 GCA_903911805.1 uncultured Ignavibacteria bacterium
AAATCTGGATTTTCATTATTTATCAATTTATTATATTTACTTATAATTTCTTTACTGTTTTCTTTTAAAGAGATTTTGAAAAAATTAGATATATGATGATTAATTATATGTTCGTTAATATCAAAAATATTTTTACCAGCTTGATTGATAAGTATCACATTATGGTATTTATTTAAAGTTATAACTGCATCATTAATAGAAGAAAGTGTAATATTCATTTCTTCTTTTTCCTTTTCCATTGCTTCTTCAATCCTGTATTTCTCAACTTTAGAGTTCATTAAATCTATTCCTAAAGTTAGGAAATTATTTAAATCATCAAGAATCAATAATTCTTTTTCTGAAAATAAATCTCTTTTTTCTGATAAAATAACAAGATAGTATTTGACCTTACCAAAATAAATTATTGGAGCAGCATAAAGCGACGAAAATTCTGAATTATTAAGATTTAATTCATTATAAACCCATTCTGATTCAAGATTAGAAAATACCAAAGCTTGTTTATTTTTAATAGAATCTATAAGTGGATGATGATTGTTCTTGATTTCAGATATATCATTCTCGATTTGAAAAAGTAATTCGGAGTAAACACCATAATAATAAATCAAATTTGAAGTAAGTTCAATTTTATCATAAGTTATTGAATATAAGCCAACTAAATCATAATTTTCCAAATTAGACAAAGCGTGAGAAATTGCTTTTAGTAAATCATTTTCAGAAACCGAGAAGTTTAAAGAATAATAAAATTCAGAAAGAATTTCTAATTTTCTGTTAGTATAAATTAGGTTGTCTTCGTCAGTTTTTCTCTGAGTAATATCTTCTTTAATTGCAATAAAGTTAATTATTTCATTATTGCTATTTTTAACAGGCGTAATTGAAGCTAGTTCCCAAAATACATCACCATTTTTTTTCTTATTTAAAAATTCACCAGACCATTTTTGTCCATTTTTGATAGTGTTCCACATAAATTCATACTCTTTTTGAGTGGTATGACCGGTTTTAAGAATACGAGCATTTTTTCCTATGGCATCATCGCTGGAATATCCTGACATTTTTTCAAATGCTGGATTAACATAAACAATATTACCTTCTGTATCTGTAATTAAAATTGAATTCGCACTTTGATCTACTCCTAAACGAAGCTTAGTCAATTCAACTTCATTTCTTATTCTTTTATTTTCGAGTTCTTCTTTGAATAATTCACTTGAAATAAGTTCTCCAACAACCTTTAATAATCTATAATCAGATTTATTCCATTTTTTTTGTGGGTTATCACCCAAAATCCCAATAACGGCAGATAAATCATTTCCATAAAAAATAGGAATAAATATATAAGCTTTGGTCTTTAGAGATTCGGGCAATAATTCATCATTAAAAGCTACATCATTGCTTTTTATTACATTATTTGCTTTTAGTTTTTCATTCAAAAAAGAATTAATTGAATCATCTAGTTCGAAATTATAAAGATTTGGATCGCTACCCCAAAAGAACAATCTGAAATTATTGCTATTTGCGCTTAAGTCTTGATAAAACACAATATCACCATTAGTAATCATCCCAATCATTTTTAAAGCATAATTGAAAACTTCGATTATAATTGAATACTCTTTTCTGATAAATTTACTTGAAATTGATAAAAGAGCTTTTTCGATTTTTACTTTTTTCTTAATATTTAATTCAGTTTGCTTTCTTGCAGAAATATCTCTTGTATTACCTAATATGCCTGTTATGTTCTTGTTATCATCAAATAAAACTGTAGTTGCGATTTCTGTTATTATTTTTCGTCCATCTTTGCAATTTAGAACTAATTCAGTTACATGATATACATCAAGGTATTCACCCTTGAGGTGTTTGCTTTTTATTCCTTCTACTAAATTACTTATTTTATTTAGTGATTTAATAGAAAGTGTTTTGGATAAAGGCAAAGATATAAATTCTTCAGGAGTATATCCACAAAGCTTATATATAGCTGGACTTACATATGAAAAATACAAAAAATTAACTTCTAAAATCCAAATCACATCTGATGAGTTCTCAGATCTTAATCTATGTTTTGATTCACTCTCAATTAATTCAACTTCAAGTTTTTTACGATTGGTCACATCTCTAACAAAGCATTCAATACCTTCTACTTTTCCGCTTTCTGAGAAATAAAAATAACCGTTGATTGATATCCAAAAAGTGGTTCCACCTTTTCTTTGTACTTCAATTGTCTTGTCTTTTACATTGCCATTTTCTTTAATATCATCAAAAATAACCCTTAAATCAGAAGTTTTCTTTATTACACTAGAAATCGGAGTTTTAAGTAATTCATTTTTATCTGCATAACCCAACATTTCAACTTGAGCTGTGTTAACAAAAGAGAATCTTCCAAGTTTATCTGTTCTGAAAAATCCATCTAAAGAATTATCGATAATTTGTCTGAATCTTGCTTCATTTTCTTTTAATTCACGTTCAGACTTTAATTTTTCAGTAATATCATTAATGCTTGTTATAATAAGAGTTTTGGATTTCAGAGTAACTAATTCAGCATTAATTAAGCATGATAAATATTTTCCAGATTTTGTACGAAGTTTAATTTCTTCGTTCCTAACTTTATTACTATTTATTAATCGTTTAACAAATTCATTTCTAACATGATAATCAGGCCAAATGTTTAATTGAAAAGTGGTTTTATTTTTTATTTCAGAATAGCTGTATTCAGATAAATTTTTAAATTCTTCATTGAATTCAATAATTTGACCATTGAATGGATCAGTTATTAAAATTGCATAAGGAGAAGACATAAATGCTTTAGAGAATTTTTCTTCACTTTCAATTAAGTTCTTTTCATAAGCTTTACGATCAGTTATATCAGTAGAAAATCCAGCAATATACTTTTTATGATTTTCTAATACAATTGGAAATTTAATTGTTTCAAATATTCTACCATCATATTCTTCGAGTAATGCAATTGTTTGATATTCATTAAGAACTTTTAAGTCTTCATAAGTCATTTTATCAGCAAAATCTTTTTCGAAAAGTTGATCTAATGTTTTGCCAATAATCATTTTGCTAGGCAATTTTAGTAATTTTTCGAAATTTTTACTTATCTTATAAATTCTTAGATTTTCATCTCTAAAGAAAACATAAATTGGACAATAATCCAAGAATAAATTAAAAATTGTTTTACTGTCGTCAAGCGCTTCTTGTAACTCCATTTTTGAAGAAATATCATTTATTAATCCTTCAATCGCGATTATTCTATCTTCGTTATCATAAATAAATTGACCTTTTTCCCATACCCATTTGATTGCTTTGTCTTTAGTTATTATTCTATAATTAAGTTCAAAAGGAAGATGTTTATCTAAAGTATGATCAACAGCTCTATTTACAGATTCTCTATCATCAGGATGAATAATTTCGCTAAAAGGAATAATTAAATCGTCAATAATTTCAAGAGGTGAATATCCTGTTAATTCAAAGCATCCATCACTTATAAATTCCATTGTGTATGATCTGTTATACTTGCATCTATAAGCAATTCCAGGAAGGTTTTTTAATAAAGTAGCTTGTTTTCTTGATAGCTCAGTTAATTCTGATTCACTCTTTTGATATTTAATAATTTCATGATTTAAAGTTTCATTTGCAAATTTTAAATCATTAGAATTTAGTAAAAGATTTCTTTTAAAATTAAGGAAGTTCAGTTGTTTATGTATTCTCAAAAGCAATTCTTCATTATCGAATGGCTTAATAACATAATCTTCTGCTCCCAGCCTTAATGCTTGTAAGATATTTTCTTTATCGTCATAGGCAGAAATGAAAATTATCGGTAGTTCATGACAATTGGGCATTTCTTTAATCATACTAAATAAAGTAAAACCATCAATAACAGGCAAGGCAATATCCAATAATATTAGGTCAATGCTCGTGTTTTGCAAAAAAGTTATAGCCAAATCTGCACTTTCAGCTGTATATGCTTTATTCCCATCAGCTTTAATAAGTTCAGAAATAAACTTTAATGTTTGTTGATTATCATCAATAATTAGAACAGAATTCATTCAGTTGCCTTATTCTCA
>CAIWET010000387.1 GCA_903911805.1 uncultured Ignavibacteria bacterium
TGATAATATTAAAACCATAGATTTTCAATATATCTGTTCTGTGATTATCATATTCTAATGAATTAATGTGACTATCACCATCTATTTCAATTATTATTTTATGACTTAAATTCGCAAAATCAGCTATATAGTTTTCAATTATATATTGTCTTCTAAATTTAATTCCTAATTTGTCAGATTTTATTTGATCCCAAATAAGAAGTTCAGCTTTTGTCATTGTTTTTCTCATTGAATTTGCTCGTTCTTTCAACAATGACCATTGCTTTTTATCATTCAAAACGTATTTATTTGTTCTTTCTAACATATAAAACTATATTGACAAATATAATATTATATTAACGAAAAAATATAAATAAAATTACTCTTTAAGCCCCTCCCTTAAAGGGGAGGGGTTTGGGGTGGGGCGAAAATGCTGAATTATTTATCAACTACTCCCCCCCCTTTTGTTCCACGTGGAACATTATTTCCCAATGCAGAAATTAGAAAATATATTATTTAGTATGTCTTCGCTGTAGGTTTCGCCTGTAATCTCCCCTAATGTCTTGATTGCAGTGCGGATTTCAATTGAAATTACTTCGTTTTCCATTTGCAAATCAATTGCATTAATTGCATTTCTGAGAAATTCTGAGGCATTTTTTAGGATTAATGAATGGCGCTGATTTAGAATAATATCATTTACTCTGTCAGTAGAAATTAATGCTTTATCGTAAATGTTGTTCTTAATTTCTTCAATTCCGATTGAGCCTTTAGCAGAAATAAAGAACTCTTTATAATCTTTTTGTTTATCAAGTTCAATTGGTTTTAGATCGATTTTATTTTGGATAATAGCTACTTCCCTATCCGGATATTTGGAATTAATATTCTTAATTAGTTCATCTGAATTATTATCAGAAATTGAAATATCATTTATTATCAAAATCATATTAGATTGGTTGAGTAATTTCTCGACGAATTTAATACCTTCAATTTCGATAACATCTTCAGTTTCGCGGATCCCAGCAGTATCAATGATTCTTACAGGCAGATCTTTAATATAAATAGTTTCCTCAAGATAATCTCTTGTTGTTCCTGCAATGTGGCTTACAATTGCTCGCTCCTTATTCAAAAGTGCATTAAAGAAAGTGGATTTTCCAGAATTTGGATAACCAGCAATTCCTACCATATAACCACTTCTTAAGATTTCGGATCCTTTTTGGAATTGCAATAATGAATCGCAGTAATCAATCACTTCCCCAATTTTTAATTTAATGCCAGATTTATCAACGAATTCAACATCTTCTTCAGAAAAATCTAGCTCTAATTCAAGTAAACTGCAAATGTCTATTAATTGCTTTCTAAGTTCTGCAAACCTCAAGGAGAGTCCGCCAATAAGTTGTCTTGCTGAAGTTTGCTCTGATTTAATCGAAATTGAATGGATTAAATCTGCCACTGCTTCAACTTGTAGCAAATCCATTTTACCATTAAGAAAAGCTCTTTTTGTAAATTCACCAGGCTCGGCAAGTCTTACACCAATAGAAATTAGCAAATTTATTATTTCTTGAGAGATAATCATTCCGCCGTGGCAAGAGATTTCCACTACATCTTCCCCAGTATAAGAATTTGGAGATTTAAAAACAGAGCAAGTAACTGTATCAATCAAAATATCATTATTGAATATTTTACCATAATGAATTGTATGAGATTTTGCATCAATGAGTTTTATTTTGCCAGTGAAAATTTCATCAACTATTTCAAATGTTCCTTTTCCTGAAACACGAATTACGGCAATGCCGCCAATTCCTGGTGGAGTTGCAAGAGCTGTTATTGGTATGTTTATATTTATCATATTTGTATTTATGCTAACTAAATTGCATCTCTATTTGAGCTGCTTTCAAAAAAATAAATTCCAATTTAAAATGTCGCTCCTAATGAGCTATTATTTTATTCAATCAAAAAAATGAAATTATAAAAGGTAAAAATATAATAATTTTTCAAATTTGATAATCATAATTTTAATAGAAAAATATATTAAATCGAAAATTAATTGAACAAAAAATATAGCAAATTATACAAATAGTAAAAAATAGTAAAAATTAACATCACTATGTGGCAATATAAGAAAAAACCATAACGTACACGACCTAACTTTAAAAATATCAATAGCTTAGCTATATATTCACAATCATTCATATAGTTGCCTTCATATTCTGCGTATAACGAACAAAGCTGTATGCCCTAATGTTATTGCATAAGCGACTTAAAACGCCCTTTAAAATCGAAATGAACGTGATTTGCTTTGAAATCAGCTCAAATCACGAAAAACCTCCAAAAATTTATAATTCTTGTGTATAAAACTTGTGAATTGTTTTTGTTTGGATGTTGGTGAAATGCTAATCTGAATTTTCGATATTTTTCAAATAATTCATTAGAATTTTGTCATAAAATTTTGAAATTATAAATAATAAAATAAATTATGCCCTCAAAAGAATATTACTAAGCAGTCAAGTTAATGCTGAAAAATTACAAATATCAAAATTACAAAAATATTCTTCTTAAAGTTTTTCTTTTGGTATTATAAAAAATATTTGTAACTTTGACTAATAGAATTTATTTTAAATATAATTACTTAACTATTTTTCTAGAAAAAACATTTTAAATATTATATGCAGGAGGTCTAATGAAAAGTAATTACAAACTTGTTCTTTGGTTGTCGCTTTGCTTTATGATTATTTTTAGTCAAAGTGCATTTTCACAAATCACTTCAAAAGGAAAAGACTTTTGGGTGGGCTTTATGCCAAATGCGAATGAAACAACACCTTTCACTAAACTCTTTATAACAAGTGAAAATAATGCAAGTGGAACTGTAACTATTCCAGGTTTAGCTTGGTCAGTAAACTTTAATGTTGTTGCAAATACTACAACGTTCGTAGAAATACCAATTGATAAAAGCACTAATATATCAAATGAGGCAATAACTAAACAAGGAATCCACGTTACTTCTGATAATGAAGTTAATGTATTTGCTATGAATTATGAATTGCACACAGTTGATGGAACATTAGTTCTGCCAACCAATGCTTTGGGTGTTAATTATTTTGCTATGTCATATCAGCCGACAGCATCTGACAGGTATTCGGAATTTCTTATAGTTGCTGTTGAAGACAATACTAGTATTAGAATAATTCCTTCGCAGACAACTAAAGGAGGTAAAACACAATTTACTCCTTTTGAAATTACATTAAATAAGGGGGAAGAATATTTAGTTCAATCAAGTAATGATTTAACGGGCTCAAATATAAGCTCAATAGGGAATAAGAAGCCATTTGCACTCTTTTCAGGTAGTGTTTGTGGAAATGTACCAGTAAATGTCAGTTATTGTAATCATTTATTTGAGCAAATGTATCCAACAACTACCTGGAGGAGAAACTATCTTGCTATTCCTTATCTTACACGAACAGCTGATACTTATAAAGTCCTAGCTTTAAAGAATGGAACAACAGTCACTATCGATGGCGTTGCTAAAGCAACATTAAATTCAGGGCAAAGTTATGAAACACTAATTTCTAGCCCATCAATGATATCAGCTAATTTACCGATATCAGTTGCTCAATTTAGTAATGGTGGTTCTTTCGATGGCGCTACTGGGGATCCATTTATGATAATGTTAAGTCCAATTGAGCAGACAAGAACAGAATTAACTTTTGAATCTTTTGCTTATACTACTATTACCGAAAACTTTTTGAATATAGCTGCAACTACAACTTGTACATCCAATATATTACTTGATGGTACTCCAGTTACAAATTGGAATACCTTTCCAACAAATCCAAATTACTCATATGCTCAAGTAACATTGGCAGCTCAGGGTACCCATAGAATTGTTTCTACAAACGAGGACTGTGGATTCATTGGCTATGTTTATGGTTACGGAACAGATGATTCTTATGGATATTCTGCCGGAGTTTCACTTGATACTCTTTCAGTATCATTTACAGCATTTACAAATTGCTTAGGTAAACAAACAGAATTTTTTGTTAAATCCCAACCTTATACAATCCTAACTTATAATTGGGAATTTGGAGATGGTGGAATTTCTAAATTAGCAAATCCAAAATATAAATATACTAAAGCTGGACAATATACTGTAAAACTCATTGTTCAATACGACGATAACTCATTGGACACAGTTTCTCAAGTAATCACAGTTTCAGGAATTAAAGCTGACTTTACAGTATCTGGCGGTGGATGTGTTAGAGATATTCAGGTAGATAACTCTTCGGTTGGTCTATATGACAGCTTTTTAGGATGTAATTGGGAATTTGGAGATGGTTCTGTTGCAAAAGGAATTTCTGCAAAACATACTTATTTAAAAGCTGGCAATTATACGGTAATGATTGTTGCTGAAAGTGGAAATCATTGCTTTGACACACTAAGGAAAATAGTAAAAATATTTGATCCCCCAACTCCTAAGATTATAGCACTTGGACCAACAACTTTCTGTACTTGTGATAGCGTGATATTAGATGCTGGAAATCTTGGTTACATTAGCTATAAGTGGTCTTCTGGAGAAACTACTCAAAAAATTACAGTTCATACATCAGGGAATTTCACTGTAGCAGTGATTGATACAAATAAATGCACTGGAACATCTCCAGCTTTAGGAACAACTGCTATTAGCCCTGCAACAGAAATATCATTTGTTGAACCAAAAATAATTGCGGAACCAGGAGAATACTTTAAATATAATATAATTTTAACAGCAGATGCAAATATTAATATTTGTAAAATAAAAAATTATACTGCAGTAGTCAGTTTCAAAAAAACTATAATAGTTCCATCAGGAACCACTCCAACAGGAACTATGGACAATTATCGTCGCTCATTTACAATTAATGGAACTTGGAACGGAAAAGATTCTATAATTGCAACTCTTGATTTTAGAGCAACTTTAGGCGATTCAATTGCTGGCGATATTAAAATTGATTCTTTTGCTTGGACTGAATGTGATTTGCCTTCTAAAAAAGGTAGTTCAATTATTGAATTGAAAAATTTATGTACCGAAGGAGGAATAACAAGATTATTCAAATCAACAAACAGTGCAATTTATGTATCAGTAAAACCAAATCCAGTTGAAAATGGTGCATCAATTGAATTTGATTTAAAAACAAATGATAATTGCGAAATAAGTATTTATGATTTATTAGGAAATAAAATCAAAGATTTATTTAAAGGAGAAGTGAAATCAGGAATTCAAACAGTTTATTTCAATTCTTCAGAATATAATAATGGAACCTATTATTTGATTGTAAAAACAGCTGAAAATACTACACAACATTTGATTGAGGTGCAAAAATGAGAAAATTCATAACATTAGCATTATTAACATTAATTTTTACTTCTGCAGCATTTTCTCAGAAGATATTAAATAATCAATATGAAACTCCAGCTGATAAATTTGGAATTATTGGAGGGGTATCCTTTAATTCATATAAAATTGATTTTATAAGATTGCCCGATTTACCTTGTTGTGGCAAGACATTTAGCGATGGAAGTGGAATTGGATTTTATGGAGGTATATTATACGATCATCCATTTACAGAAATATTATGGTTAAATTTAAAACTTGGATATGTAAGCAATGCTGGACTTTTGAAGAAAAATGAAGCAGTAGTTGCCAATCTCAATGGTAATGCAGTTGATGCTATTTTTGAGCAATCAATCGATGCTGGATTATCCTATATCTTTTTAGAGCCTAATTTATCATTCAATATCTGGAAAAATCTTTTCTTTGAAGTTGGTGTTGATTTAAAATTCAATGTTGGTAAATCATATTCTCAAAGAGAAACAATTTTAGAGCCTACAGATGGGTATTTTGAAAATGGAAAAAGAGAACGTTTAGTAAGTACTGGAGACATTACAAATGTAAAAGCTCTTGACTTTGCAGTCAATGCAGGAGTTTATTATGATATACCATTAACAAGCAAAAATGATTGGTTTTTAAGTCCAGAAGTACAGTATCATTATGGACTAACAGATGCTATTGATAAAGTCAATTTTCAAATAAATTATCTAACTGTTGGTTTAGGTATAAAATACTCACCAGCACCAAAAAGAAAAGCAGAAGTGATTACAAAAGAACCAAATGCTAAACCAGACTTAAATATTGAAACTTTAGCTT
Source organism: uncultured Ignavibacteria bacterium (assembly GCA_903911805.1). Lineage (GTDB taxonomy): Bacteria > Bacteroidota > Ignavibacteria > Kapaibacteriales > UBA2268 > CAIWET01. The sequence goes on from CAIWET010000387.1 coordinate 6,158, forward strand.
ATGGCGTTGGCAAAGACTCAGTTATAAAACCTGTCTTGCAATTCCACGTAGAAGAATTTTTATCTAATCAGCAAAAACCTTTAATTACTTATGTGTTTTTTGATGAAGATAATTCAAAAATTCCAACCAGATACCATTTATTAAAAAATGAGGAAACTCCTGAATTTGACGAAAATAAAATTAAGAATAATGACATTTTGGAGATTTATTACGATTTGTTAAATATAATTGGCAAGAGAATGAAAGCAAATCCTACTGCCACTCTTACTATTGAAGGATGTAATAATAATCTACGTGATGAAAAAGATAATCTTGATTTGTCTTACCAAAGAGCTTTGTCAGTAGTAAAATATTTTGTTTTAACTTGGGGTATTCCTGAAGATAGAATAACTCTAAAGAAAAGAAATTTACCAAGTGAACCATCCAATAATGACGAGGCCGAAGGTAAAGTAGAAAATCGTAGAGTTGAAATTACATCTAATATGTTTGAAATTACAGCACCATTGTTTGTTTCAGATACATTAAGAGCAGTAGATCCACCAATAGTAAGATTTTTTAACAATGTTAAATCAGAATCTGGAGTAAAAAATTGGAATTTATCGGCTTTCCAGGATGGTCAAATGTTAAAGAGTTTCAATAATACAGATAGTGTCCCGCCATCATTGGACTGGTCTTTTGCACATAATCAGAAATCTGCACCAAAATCAGATTCTCCAATTGATTATCAATTAACAGTTAAAAATAATAATGGTGAAATTGCACAAACCCCAATTAAATCATTGCCAGTAGATTATTTATCAATCTCTAAGAAAAGAAGAGAAAGAATTAAAGATAAATATGTTGATAGATATGATTTAATACATTTTGGATTTGATAATTCTAAGCTGAATCCAGAACATTTAAAAATAATCGATATTATCAAAAAAGACTTAAAACCATCTTCAGTTATTACAGTTGAAGGTCATACCGATATCACTGGAAATCCAGCCTATAACTTGAAATTATCTAAAGAAAGAGCAAAAATCGTAGCAGATGCTTTTGCTCCAAATAAAGTGATTTTTAAAGGATTGGGATTAGAAGACCCAATGACAACAAATGATTTACCTGAGGGAAGATTTTATAATCGATTTGTTGAAATTACTGTAGAAACAACAATTGATGAATAATTATTCTATTAAATAGTTTCTCTTTGTTTTGATCTCGAATAATTACAAAAAAAGCCCTTAATTAATAAGGGCTTTTTTTAAATATTATGATATAATAAATTTAAAAGTTAATTTACACTTCAATATAAATATGTCCTAAAATTGGATCGCTATCAATTATATTTAATAATCTATCTAGCTTCTCTTGAGTAATGGTAGTACCAGCACCAACAATTTTATTCCCAGAAGTAGTAAAAATATTTCTGGAAACAACTTTTCCAACAATAAGATCTTTGACCTCAATTCGTTTTTCACGATTATTTGAATAACCTAGAAATTGATCGAATAAGCAAATTACTGTAGGGTCATATACTCTGCTTCTGTCGTGGTCAATTTCTTCCAAAGCTTTAACTTGTGGTATTTTTTTAAAAACAATTAAATCTTCAAAATCAAGTAAAACTCTTAAAATTCTAGAACCAAGTGGAATTTGCCAGCCTCTGTCACCTCTTGGTACACCCGTACCATCAAAATTTTCATATAAATGATTAACAATCTTCGAAATATTATCGGCTCCCCAAACTTTAGCAAGCAAATTACTTGCAAAATTTTGTGCTTGTGGAACTAATTCAGAAGCTGGATGACCATCTTTCATTAATGGATTTCTGAGGACAGCATCACTTAAAAACATTCTATTTATTAAGCAAAGCTCAGCAGCTAACTCAATATCTTTTAGTTCGCCTTCTTCAACATTAAGCTCTCGACCAATAAAAACTGATGCATCTTTTAATCTAGCATTTAATTTGTCAGAATCAGGGAATCTTGTTTTTTGGAGCGTTTTAATAATATCAAAAGTTCTGTCTCTAAACTCGAGTAACTCTTTTTTTAAAGTAAAGATGCTCTTTTTTTCTTGATTCAATTCATAAGTGAGTTTAATTGCTCGTGTAGCAGATTTTAATTTCGATATAATTTCATCTAATGCGAATGGAGTAGACATATAATCATCAAATCCTTGAGTTATAGTTTTGATATTAAATTCTTTATCCTGTTTTTCTGAAATAAATATCGAATACGTCTTATTTACTTTTCCGGATTCGTGTATCTTTTTTTGAACTTGAAAAGCATTTAATCCTTGAGTATTAAATGAAGTAATGAATACAGTAAAATAATCATATTTTTCAATATTTTTCCATGCTTCTAATCCATCATCAAATTGTGTTAAACTTGAATCTGGATAAAGTTTATTTAAAACATTACTTAATATTTTTAAATTTTGTTTATCTTCACTAGAAATTATAAATCTAAATTCGTGCATAATTATCTCAAAAATATTCTTTATACATACATTTATCTTCGATATAAACTATTCCAGCTTGCTCGGCTAATAATTTTGCCTCAGGATGATAAATTCCCTCTTGTAACCAGATTACTTTTATATCTCCTTTTTCTTCTTTTCTTTTGATGGCCTCTTTCACAACCTCTAAAGCATCGTCAGATGGACGGAAAACATTAACAATTTCAATATTTTCTATAACATCGGATAATGTATGATAGCATTTCATGCCCTCTATATCGTCTGCAGTTGGATTAACAGGTATTATGTTGTAATCTTCACCCTTCATAAACATTGGCACAGAATAAGCCGCTTTACGTGGGTTTTTTGACATGCCAACAACTGCAATTGTTTTATGTTCTTTAAAAATTTCTTCTATTTTCACTTTATTTTTTTACTTTATTTATCATTTAATATTCTTAACTTTACAAAAATATGAA
>CAIWET010000388.1 GCA_903911805.1 uncultured Ignavibacteria bacterium
AAATAGTACATATTTAAATTAAGGAGATAAAAAATGGCAAGTCCATTGCACGTAACAGACGACAACTTTCAAGCTGAAGTATTAAATTCAACCGTTCCTGCGTTAGTAGATTTTTGGGCAACTTGGTGTGGACCTTGTAGAATGATTGCACCTTCAATTGAAGAATTGGCAAAGGAATACGAAGGAACTGCAAAAATTTGCAAATTAGATGTTGACAATAATCAAAATACAGCAATGCAGTTTGGAATTCGTTCAATTCCAACAATTTTAATCTTCAAAGGCGGCAGTTTAGTTGATACAATTATCGGCGCTGTACCTAAAAAACAAATTGAAGAAAAATTAAAACAATATTTATAATTTTAAATTATGAGACCAGAATTATTAAGCCAAACAGAAATTGAAGATAATTTAAAAGAGTATTCTAATTGGAATCTCGACAACAATAAAATTACAAGGGAATTAGTATTCCCAAATTTTGTTTCTGCCGTTGGTTTTTTAAATTCAATTGCTATTTATGCAGAAAAATTAAATCACCATCCTGATTTGCTTATCTATGGGTGGAATAAACTAAGGATAACTATTACTACATTCGACAGAGGCGGCTTAACTAAGCTTGACTTTGAGCTTGCAGAAAAAATAGAATCTTTAATAATTAATTAAAAAAAGAAAGATAGGAATTAAAATGAATCCTACAATTATTGATGTTTTTGGTAGAGAGATAATTGACTCTCGTGGCAATCCTACAGTTGAAGTAGAAGTTTTATTAGAAGATGGGTCATTTGGTTTAGCAGCAGTACCATCTGGTGCTAGCACAGGCGAATACGAAGCTTGTGAATTAAGAGATGGCGACAAAGATAGATTTTTAGGCAATGGCGTTTCTAAAGCTGTTGAATTTGTTAATACCGTAATCTTTGATGCAATCGAAGGATTAGATGCTACCGAGCAAATCCAGATTGACAATATCTTATGTGAATTAGACGGAACAGCAAATAAATCAAAATTAGGAGCAAATGCAATTTTAGGTGTTTCATTAGCAGTTGCTAAAGCAGCTGCAGAATCTTATGGAATGCCATTATATAGATATTTAGGCGGTGTTCACGCAAGAATTCTTCCTTCACCGATGATGAACATTTTAAATGGCGGCAAGCACGCAGACAATACAGTGGACATTCAGGAATTTATGATTATTCCTGCAGGAGCTCCAAGCTTTAAAGAAGCAATGAGAATGGGCGTAGAAGTTTTCCATCACCTCAAAAAAGTATTAAAATCAAAAGGATATAATACTTCAGTTGGCGACGAAGGTGGATTTGCACCATCATTAAAATCAACAGAAGAAGCTTTTGACGTAATTTTAGAAGCAATCAACAATGCTGGATATAAACCAAAAGAAGATATCGTATTAGCTGTTGACGTTGCATCATCAGAAATGTATGAAAACGGCAAATACAAAATGTTCAAATCTACTGGTGAATTAAAAACATCAGAAGAAATGGTTCAATGGTATGTTGATTTATGCAACAAATACCCAATCGTTTCGATTGAAGACGGATTAGACCAAAATGACTGGGCTGGCTGGAAATTATTAACTGATGCTTTGGGCGATAAAATTAATTTAGTTGGAGATGATTTATTTGTAACTAATCCAAAATTCTTGACAAGAGGAATTAAAGAAAAAGTTGCAAATTCAATCCTTATTAAAGTAAATCAAATCGGAACATTAACAGAGACATTGGAAACAATTCATATGGCTCACAGAAATGGTTATAAAACCATTATTTCACATCGTTCAGGCGAGACTGAAGACACAACTATTGCAGATATTGCAGTGGCAACTAACGCCGGACAAATTAAAACAGGCGCACCATCAAGAACCGACAGAGTAGCAAAATACAACCAACTCTTAAGAATTGAAGAGATACTCGGTGGAGACGGATATTATGCAGGTAAAGCTGAATTTAAAATTGATTAATATTGTTCAACTAATAAATGTAAAATTATGATAGTATTTGGCACTGACGGTTGGCGTGGAATTATTGCACGCGATTTTACTTTCGAAAACCTACAGATGGTGGCTTTAGCAACTGCAAAATATCTGAAAAAGATTGCAACTAACAACCCTTCCGTTGTTATTGGCTATGACACAAGATTCTTATCAAAAGAGTTTGCGCATATTACAGCCCAAATCTTAGCTTGGCAAGATATTATTGTGCATATCACTGATACTTTTTCGACTACTCCTCAGGTTTCTTACCACACAAAACAAAAAGGAGCTGATTTAGGAGTTGTTATTACTGCTAGCCATAATCCGGCTATTTGGAACGGCTTTAAAATTAAAGCTAGTTTTGGTGGTCCTGCTACTCCTGATCAAATTGCTGAAGTAGAACTTGAATTGAAAAAAATAATGCAGAAACCTCAAACTTATGCTTTCAAAGAGTTTGATGATTATGTAACTGCTAGAAAAATCAGAATCTTTAATGCTAAAGAATCTTATTTAAGATACATTAAGAAAAAAGTCAGTTTACCTACTATTCGTGAAGCTAATTTTAGAATTTTGTATGATCCAATGCACGGTGCTGGTATTAATACTTTAAAAACATTATTGCCAGATATCACTGAAATTCATGAGACTTATAATCCATCATTCGGGAATTTGGACCATCCAGAACCTATCCAGGAACATCTTTTCGATATGATTGATATTATGAAACACGGCAAATATGATATTGGTATTGCCACTGATGGTGATGCTGATAGAGTTGGAGCAGTTGATCACGAAGGTTCATTTGTTGATTCTCATAAAATCTTTATGATTCTTCTTAAATATCTTTATGAAAAGAAGAAAAAACGTGGCGCTGTTGCTAAGACTGTTTCATTAACTTCTATGGTTAATAAATTCTGTACTAAACACGAAATTCCACTTTATGAAACTGCAGTTGGTTTTAAATATATTGCAAAAATAATGAACGAAGAAAAAATCATTATTGGTGGCGAAGAATCCGGTGGATTAGGAACTTGCTTGCATATTCCTGAAAGAGACGGAGTTTTCAATGCTATGCTTTTATTAGAAATTATGGCTGTTGAACATAAATCATTAAAACAACTTTGCGATGATTTAGAAGAAGAATTTGGTATTCATAGATATTACAGAAGAGACGTTGTTGTTACTGCTGCTCAGAAAAAAGCAATTCTTTCTGCTTGCCAAAAAGGTCCTAAAAAACTTGGCAGATTTGAAGTTATCAAAATCGATACTAAGGACGGATTTAAATTCTTTGTTAATGATGGATGGTTATTAATCAGAGCATCAGGCACAGAACCTTTGATTCGTTTCTATGCTGAAGGCGATTCAATGAGCAAAGTTTCAGAATTATTAGACGAAGGTATTAAATTGAGAAAATAATTACTATTTTTTCAGAATTTAAAAAGCAGGTTTTTTGATTAAAGGCCTGCTTTTTTTATGAATCAGCATTTCAAAAACAACTTGTGACAACTTGAATTTTTATTTGAATATTATAATTCCATAATTTCTAAAAACACTTACGATTTATTTTTATAAACTATTAAAGTATTCTCAATTTAATTTTTTAATTTTGCATTACATAAATATGTTAATGATTTACAATTTTCAAATAGAGGATTTATGATAAGTAAAAGATTGATTTTTAGAACTTTCATGGCAATTTTATTAATTGTTGCAAGTTTAAGTCTTAATTCGCAAACAAAAACTCCACTTGACCCTTCTGTAAAAAAAGGCGTTTTGTCGAATGGGATGACTTATTACATTAAGCATAATGCCAGACCAGAAAAACGTGCAGAATTGCGTTTAGCTGTTAAAGTTGGTTCAGTAGTAGAAGATGATGACCAAAAAGGTTTAGCACATTTTTGCGAACATATGGCTTTCAATGGCACTAAAAGTTTTCCACGTCAAGACTTGGTAAATTATGTTGAGTCAATCGGAATGGGATTTGGTCCTGATTTAAATGCTTATACAAGCTATGACCAAACAGTTTATATGCTGAAAGTTCCAACTGATAATCGCGAAACTTTGTTAAAAGGATTGAAAATAATTGAAGAATGGGGTACTTCAGTATCTTATGAAAATCCAGAAATCGATAAAGAACGTGGAGTTATTTCAGAAGAGCATCGCCTTTATAGAGGTGCCGAAAGTAGAATTGCATTAAAGCAAATGCCAATTTCTTATTATAAATCAAAATATGCAGAAAGAGATGTAATCGGTGATACAAATATTATTGGTAAAGCTCCTTATGCGGCATTAAAAAGATTTTATTCTGACTGGTATCGCCCAGACTTAATGGCTGTTTTAGTAGTTGGTGATATTGATGTTGATGATATTGAGAAAATCATTAAAGAGAACTTTTCGAAATATACTAATCCAACAAACGAAAGAAAAAGAGAAATCTATCCTGTTCCTTTCCACGATGATGTATTAGTTTCAGTTGAAACTGACAAAGAGCTTTCTTTCCCTTCAGTAGAATTTACTATTTTGCACGACAAGATTGATAAATCAATTACAGAGAATATGAAAAAACTTATTACACAATCTTTAGCTTATAGCATTATCTCGAATAGATTAAATGAATACGTAAGCAAACCAAATCCACCATTCCAATATGCTTATACATATTATGCTGATTATGAAGGAGATAAAGATGCCTTTAAAGCAGTTGCAATGGCAAAAGGAGACAACGTAAGCTTTTCATTCAAAGTTTTATTCAAAGAAGTTTTCAGAGCGCTTAAAACTGGATTTAATGAGTCGGAATTGAATAGAACAAAAGCCGAATATTTAAGATACACAGAGCAAGCAGTTGCTGAAAAAGATAAAACAGAATCAAATAGAATAGTTGACCGTTTAGTCTCTGAATTTTTATTTAATGACCCAGTTCCAAGCCCAGAGTATAGCTTGGAAAGTTTAAAAAAAGTATTTAGTCAAATTACAGTTGATGATTTGAATAAAGCAATTAAAGAAATGGTTACAGAAAATAGCGTGAAATTACTCGTTTCTGCTCCAGAGCGTGAAGGTGCAAATCTTCCTACAAAAGAGCAAATTTTAACTATGTACAAAAAGACAAAAGATGACAATTATGAGCTTTATGTTGATGAAGTACCAACTAAACCATTACTAGATGCAAAAATTAAACCTGGCAAAATCACAAAAACCGAAAATAATCAAGAATTGAATTATACTACTTTTGAGCTTTCAAATGGCGTAAAAATAATATTAAAACCAACAGATTTCAAAAATGATGAAGTACTTTTAAATGCAAGCAGTTATGGTGGAACTTCACTTGTATCAAATTTAGATGATTATTTCTCTGCTGAAAATGCTCCTTCTATTTTTGCTGAGTCAGGTATTGGGCCATATAATCAAACTCAATTTGCTAAATATGCTGCTGGTAAAATTTTATCATTAAGAACTGGAATTAATGATTTTTCAGAGTATATTAGTGGTCAGACATCACCTAAAGATATGGAAACATTTTTTCAAATGATTTACTTAACTTTTACTGATCCAAGATTAGATTCTGATGCTTTTAAAGCTTATATTGACAACTCAATTCAAAACTTAAAAAATAGTGCAGAAAGTCCTGAAACTGCATTTTATGATACTTTGTCTAATGTAATGTCAAACTATCATCCACGCTATGGCTCTCAAACTTTAGAAAAAATCAACAAAATCGATTTTGAAAAAGTTTATAAGTTATACAAAGAAAGATTTTCAGACGCAAGCGATTTTACTTTCTATTTCGCTGGAGCATTCACATTAGAAACAATAAGTCCATTAATCGAAAAATACATTGCTTCATTGCCTACCAAAGGAATTAAAGAAACCTGGAAAGATGATGGATTAACACGTCCAAAAGAGAAATTAGTTAAAAATATCAAAAAAGGCGTGGAATTCAAAAGCAATGTAGTTTATAATTATTATGGAGATTATAATTATAATGTAAAATCTAACATAATACTTTATGCTTTACAAGAATGCATTGATATTCGTTTAAGAGAAGTTGTTAGAGAAGAAAAAGGCGGAACATATGGTGCTTATATCAGCATTTATCCAATGAAAAGACCTAAGCCACAATATGCCATAAATCTTGGATGGGGTTGCTCTCCAGATAGAGTAGAAGAACTTTCAAAATCGGTTGAACAAATCATTTTTGATATGCAAGCAAAATCACTAGATGGAACTTATTTGCAAAAATTCAGAGAAACCATTAAAAGAAGCCGTGAAACTAGCCAAAGACAAAATTATTGGTGGTTAAGACAATTGCAGAGTATAAATGATAATAATAGTACAATCGAGGAATTCAAAAAATATTTAGATATTGCAAATCAAATCACTCCTTTGGATATTCAAAATGCAGCAAAGCAGTATTTGCCAGTAAATAAATTCTGTAAATTTGTTTTATATCCAGAAGATAAGAAATAAGATTTTTCAAGAATAAAATATAGAAAATATCAAATAAAAAGAGGTTGTCTCAAAAGTGTCATTTCGAACGAAGTGAGAAATCCAGGAATTTCGTAAGTCGTTGATTTACTGGATTCTTCGCTACGCTCAGAATGACGAA
>CAIWET010000389.1 GCA_903911805.1 uncultured Ignavibacteria bacterium
TTTATTGAAAAAAACTTTTTGAGTAAATTTGTAATTCTTTCAGATTACAATTTGAAAGAATATAGTTTTGATAGTTTAAAAGCTGAAACTCTTTTCGATGATTTCCGAAAAGCTGATAAAAATAAAGCAGAAGCTTTATTGATTCTTTATAATGTAAATAACGAAAATCGCTTGATAAAGGAAAAAGTAAAAAGAGCAGTAAATCAACAGTTATGAGAAAATAATGTTAGAAGTAGAAGTAGAAGTAATAAATAGAGCAGGAATTCATACACGTCCAGCAGCATCAATCGTAAAAACAGCAGCAAGATATAAAGCAGAAGCCTTCATTGTTAGAGACGGTTTTTCGATAAATGCCAAGAGCATAATTGGGGTAATGACTTTAGCCGCAGAGCAGGGCTCAACTTTGACAATTAGAACAGTAGGCGAAGACGAAGAAGCAGCATCAAAAGCGATTATCCAACTTTTTCAAGATGGTTTTGGGGAATTATAATCTTTATTGATTATTTGTTAATCGTGAGGGAAAACTTTACTGGCAAATGCCATTGCTTCCCATAAAGCTTCTTTATTGATTCCAGTATTTACTTGATTTTCATCTAAAAAATTGATAATGTTTTCTGTTGGCATATTTCCAACAAGATGATAACCAGAAAGAGGGCAACCGCCAAAACCTTTTATTGCACCATCAAAACGTCTGCAACCGCCTTTATAAGCAGCAGAAATCTTTTCTTCCCATTTGTCTGGAGTTGTATGGAAGTGAGCTCCAAACTCAATTGTGGGATATTGAGGGATTAAATTGCTAAAAACCTTTTCAACATCTTTAGGATCTGAAATACCGACTGTGTCGGATAATGCAATTATATCAATATCGATATTTTTAAGAATATAAATATAATGATTTAAAAAATCAATACTCCAAGGGTCACCATAAGGATTGCCAAATCCCATAGAAATATAAATAACCATTTTTTTATTGAATTTCTTGCAAATTTCGTGAATAACAGTAATGTCCTCAACTCTACCGAGTGATTGAATTATTGTTGCATTTACGTTTCTTCTTTGAAACGTATCAGAAATCGAGAATGGAAATCCCAAATATTTTACTTCGTCAAATTGGGCTGCTTGCTGAGCACCTTTTAAATTGGCAATTATTGCAAGAAGTTCAGTTTTTGAGTTGTCTAAATTTAATTTGCTTAGAACATCTGCAGTATCACGCATTTGAGGAACAGCCTGAGGCGAAACAAATGAACCAAAGTCAATTGTATTATATCCAACTTTGAGTAATTTATTAATATATTCTGCTTTTAATTCTGTTGGAATAAAATCAGAAAGCCCTTGCATAGCATCGCGAGGGCATTCGATTAGTTTTATATCTGGTTTTTCTGGCATTATTTTAATAAATTTTCTATTTTTTCATCTAAATTAGTTGGGTCAAAGCGGGGCTCAAATCGTTCAATTGGAGATCCATTTTTGTCTATTAAAAATTTTGTGAAATTCCATTTGATGTCTGCGCCAATAAATCCAGGAACACCTTTTGTAAGGTATTTATACAAAGGATGAGCATTGTCGCCATTTACATCGATTTTGTCAAATAATGGAAAAGTAACAGAAAATTCTTTTGAGCAGAAATCTTTGATCTCGGTATTTGTGCCGGGTTCTTGTTGTCCGAATTGATTGCAAGGAAAACCAAGTATCTCAAAACCTCTATCGTGAAACTTGCTATATAATTCCTGCAAAGGTTTGTATTGTGGAGTTAATCCGCATTTGCTTGCTACATTGACGATTAATAGAACTTTGCCCTTGTAATTGCTTAAGTTTACATCGTTTCCGTTAATGTCTTTTACTTTGAAATCGTAAATTGATTTATTGCTTTCAGCAGAATTAAGAATAGTAGCTGAAAAGAGGGTGATAAATAAATATACAATTAAATTTATTTTGAATTTCATATATACAACCAAAAATTATGTTTATCAATAATAAAATTAGACGATAAACATAATTTTTAGTGTTAATTTGTTATGCTGAAATTCCACATCTTATCATAATTACTTCTTTTCCAATTAACTCTTGCATTCCAGAGCATTGTCCTTTAATTTTAACTGATTTTCCTTTTGGATAATCTGCTAAATTGATTTTTTGTGAAGCATCTAAAGTTAATGTGCAAGATACGAAATCATCGTCACTTTGCATTTTCAAGAATATGGTGATTGTGCCATCATCATTCTTTTTTGTATCGCTAATTATTCCATCAACTAGAACGGTTTTATCTGCAGTTACATATTTTTTAACCGCTTCTTCTGAATTAGTTGAAAATTCATTAAATAATGCGGATGCAGCTAATGTATAATCAGCTTTTGAATCAGCAAAGTTCTTAACTGGTTTTTGGTACATATAGTAACCAATCGCTCCGCCAATTACTGCCAATAAGGCAATTATCATTAAAATTTTATATGATTTTTTCATTTTATTTCCTATTTTTTATCGTAAGGAATATTTACTTGCAATTCAATTGTCGAAGCAACTTTATCTTTCACAACGCTTGGAATTTCAATTCCATAATCACCAACTTTAACTGTAAATTTCGATTTAGCAGTAACTTTGCCATCTTTAACTTCTAATGTACCTTTTTGAGTTACTTTTTTGGTTACTCCGTGGATTGTTAAATCACCATCAACGGTTACATTGTATGTACCATTTTTAGCAAAATTCTTTAAGTCAAAATCAGTAAATTTTCCTTTAAAAGTTGATTTTGGAAATTTTTCAGATTGCATATAATTTTCATTAAAATGCTCTTCCATTAATGCTTTTTTGAATTTGAAAGATTTTATAATTACGTCAAATGCTAGAGTTCCTTTTGATCCGTCGATTGCAGAAGCTATCTGACCATTAGTTGCATCAATGGTTTCAGCGGCTGTTTGAGAATATATTCTGATACTTCCATTTCTAGAAATATATTTATCCTGACTGAAAAGAAATACTGGAAGTATTAAAAGTGCGATTATGCTGATATATTTTTTCATTTCAAAATTCCTTTAAATTATTAATTAAAAAGCGAGAATGGGCGAGTGATATTAAATCCAATGTGGATATCGCCTTTGAGCCAGTCGCCAGTATTTTCTGCAATATAATGTCTTTCAATCATTCCTGGAGAATTGCTTAACATTATTTGGAAGACGTGTCCACCAGTTTCCAAATCAAAACTTATTGAAAGTGGATCTTTGTATGTTGTTTCGGTGTTAGATGGTCTTACAACGTAAGCATATTCAAAATTAAGTGAAAATCTTTGAGTGAATTTATATCTTCCACCAATTCCAATAGCAGCAATATTATTTTGGTCTAAAGCAGATTCCACCATATTATTATGGATGAAAGTAGGCAATAATTGAAGAGAAAAATCTTCATTGAATTTATGTGCAATTAATAATTGTTGAGTAAAAGTCATTCTATCTGCGATATAATCTGTACCTGTATATTGGAACTTATTAGTTTTCATATCAATACCAGAAAAATAACTCAAAGATAACCAACAATTGTCGCTTTGTTTTAGAACTTTATACTTTGCATATCCATTAAGAGTTTTTTCTAAAGGTGTTCTTCCAATACCAATTTCGAAATCGTTAGTAATCCCATATTCTAAACCAAAATAAATGTTTGATTGATCCATTCCGAATAATTCTTCAATTCCCGAATTTAATCTTCCAAATCTATGTGAGATTCTAAAATTTAGTTCTCCAGCTTTCATACTTTCAATTGATTGCATTGTTATAATTCTAGAAGCTTTAAAAGTTGCAGAAATTTCATTGTTGGTTTTATTTGTACTATCCAACATTTCTAATAAATCATCTTGAGCAAAAGCGATGTTGCTTATAAATAAGCATAAAATTAATATCATTTTTTTCATATTTTTCACCTTAATTGTTTGGTTTGCCTTGTTCATTCCAGATTTGTAATTGTCTGAGAATGCAAGAGCTTAGTTTTGAGGAATTCTTTGGCATTGCTTTGTAGCCACTTGCGTGATTTACTGCACCTAAAACATCATCATAGTTATCAAATAAATCCTGATAATTGCCTAAACTTACACCATTGCCATCGGTTTTATAAGTAGATCCGTGGCAATTATTGCAGCTATTATTCATAATTTTTGATATATTGTTGCTATATGTTACATTTGTGGTGTCGCACATATTGTTTAATTCTGGATAAAGTGCTTCTGCGCTGTCGTTGTAACAACTTGTAAATAATATTGCAAAAGCAAAAATCGCTGGTAAAATTAATATTTTTTTCATTTTTTTTCTCCTTATGGGCAAGTTGTATTTTTTGCACCTTGAGTAATCCAAACTGCAATTGTTGTTCTTTGTTCTTTTGATAAAGCCTTATATGGTGATGGTGGCATAATTTGCAAATTATTTGTTATTGACATATAAGCTTCGCTTTCGCTTAAGGAATTTGGTGAAATTACTTCCATAATTCCAGCGTAGGTTGTTGCATCAAACTCTTCGTGTGACCCACTTCCGTGGCATCCTGACATTGCACAATTATTTTGAAAAATTGGCAATACTTCTTTTTCAAAGCAAACGTCTGGAATATCAGTAACATCAGCGGTGTGCATACAAGATGCAAATACAAATGAAGATAATACCAGTAAAATTGCTCCAAGTTTCGTTTTAAAATTCATTTTTTCCATAAATATATTCATAATAAATGTATTAACATACAATGTTGCAACTTTTAATAATTGCTTTTTATAAAATAACACAATAATCGAAAAATGTTACATAAATTATTAAAAAAAAATTGCATTTTTTAATAATTTGACTCATCTCGCCATTTGTAAATTTTCCAATCATCATTAACAGTAGAGCGTTTTAATTCAAAATATGCTCGTCCCTGAATTCTGACAATATCAGTTGGATTGAACACTATTGTTAGATTAAAACTTCGGGAAACAGCATAAAGCAAAGAATCCCCATTAGAAAGAACAGTTTCATTCCAGATCAAATCAAGATTTTGAGAAGCCTGAAATAAATTGTTGGTTGTTAACAAATCCTGCTGTCTGCCCCAGGAATTGTCAGAACCAATATCATAATTACGATAGACAAATGTAAAATTTTCGTCTAATAATTTCCCATAAACCAAAGTATCTTTAAAAGTATAAGCATATTTGAAGTTTTGAAAAACTCCATCTATTGTTTTTTGGCTACTCAAAATCGTAACATCTTCTTGCCCCAAATATTTTGCCGGAGCAAAAGGATTGTCGCAAGAAGTGATTGCCAATAATAACAATAATAATATATACTTTTTCATAAACTTAATAAGCAATTAAATGAAAATAGTTTCATCAGCGAAATATATATTTTCTAAAATCAAGCCTTTTGCGGCTGCCAAAGGGGAATTAAGACTTCTGTCCTTTTGCAATAAACAGTTTTTAATGTTATCCAACTCAATCTTTCCACGTGCTGCATCAACCATTGTTCCAACGAGTGAGCGAACCATTCCATATACAAATCTATTTGCTTTAATGCGATATCTATAAATCATTGGTTCAATTTCCTGCCATTGACTGATTTCAACGTTGCACGTATAATTTTTTGTATCCAAATTCAATTTAGAAAATGTTGTAAAATCGTAATTACCAATAAAAATATCGGCTGATTTTTTTAATATTTCAAAATCAATCGGAAATTTAATATAATTTATATAATTCCTTTTAATTGCTTGCTCTTTAGTAGAAATATGATATATATATTCTCGAGCAATTGCATCAAATCTTGCATTTAAATGAGTCTCATAAAATGCAGAACCCAAAATTCTAATATCTTTGGGCAAATATGAATTTAATGCTTTAGTGATTTTTTCTAATGGAATTTTATCTGGATTTTCTAAATCAGTAGTTGCAATTTGACCATTTGCGTGTACTCCAGCGTCAGTTCTGCCAGCACCAATAATTTTTATTTCTGTTTGATAAATCGTTGAAAGAACTTTTTCAATTTCTTCTTGAATAGAATTAGAATTTAGCTGTTTTTGCCATCCGCTATATGCAAAGCCATCGTATTCTATTTTTAAAATCAGAGTTTTCATCCAAACCAAATATTACAAGACGACTTTTTAATGATTTAATTACAAGTGCATTAAATTTTTCTAATTATTTAAATCAACAATAATTTCATAAAATAAAAAAGTAGTTGAATTGTCTAAAAAAGTAAATAATTATATAAGGAATTTGTATGAAAAAACTATTACTGATTTTATCATTTATAATTGCATTGGCAATTGTAATTTCACCATCCTATGCACAGAAAAATTCAAGCAATCTCAAAGGAGATTTACCAAAAATGCTTGGTGCAAATAATGTTGGAAAAGAATTCTGGTTTTCAATCCCTCCTTGCATTGAGGATGAATCAGCGGGATACGAAAATTTTATTAAATTATTTATAACTGCTACTTCAGCAGCAACTGTGACTATTGAAGTGCCTGGAAAAGGTTTTCAAAGAACAATAACTACAATACCTAATGATATAGTAGAAATAAATTTACCTCCAAATATTGCTCAGGTTTGGCAAAAAGCATCAAAAGATGCTCCACCTAAAGAAATCCTTTATTCAGGAGCTGGTATCCATGTATATTCGGAGCAACCAATTGTTGTATACGCTATGATTAGATATGCTTACACGAGTGATGGATTTTTAGCATTACCTGTATCCTCATTAGGAATGGAATACGTGAGTGCTACTTATGAAGAAATGAGCTCAATGTATGCTGGTTTACATATCCCAAGTGAAATTACAATTACAGGAGTTTATGAAAACACAATGGTTCATTTTACTCTTGGTGGCAACTATAAAACCAAAACAAGTGGTGGAAAAAATTCTGGCGATACGATTTCAAGAATTTTGCAACCTGGAGATGTTATGTGCATTGCAACAGATATTGATGGGGGAGATATCTCCGGATCTTTAATTCAATCAAATAAACCTGTTTCAGTTGTATCAGGTAATTACTGTGCAAATGTTCCAAAAGAAAATAGAGCTTGCGATTATATAGTTGAACAGGATAATCCGACATATACCTGGGGCAAAGAATATCACGTCCCTAAAATTCCTAAAAGAAAATATTCTTCAATAATTCGTGTATTTGCAAAAGAGCCAAATACCTCTATTTATAGAAATGGTGAATTGGTTGGGTTACTAAGAAATGGACCTGGTGGTCAAATCAACAAAGCATTTATGGAAATGAGAATGAATGCCCTTGATACAATCGTAAAATCAATTGTAGTAACAGCAGATAAACCAATAATGGTTGTCCTTTATAATACTGGAGCAGCCGAGGATGGTGCATTAGCCGCAAATTCAGACCCATTTATGATGAGTATGACACCAATCGAGCAATATCAGACAGATATTACATTCTGTACTCCAGGAGTAAAAGGAAGTGGTTTTAAAGAAAATTATCTTAATGTAGTATTCCAAATAGATGCTTTTGGAAATATTCCAGACGATTTGGAATTTGGAGAAGTTGTTTCAGGAGCAATTGTCTGGGAACCAGTTGTAACAAAGTTTTCAGCGACAAAAGAAGACTTTACAATTGATATTAATTATAATAAATATGCTGCAAAAACTTTAACTTTGCCACACGACGGAGTATATAGACTTAGATCTAATACGCCAATTGCGTGCTATTCATTTGGATTTTCACCTTATGATTCTTATGGTTATCCTACTTCTTCAGCTTTGGCTGACTTAGAAAAAGTAGATACATTGCCACCAAAAATTTCATTAGCACAACATCAAAATGGTGATATAATAGGGGCATCAGTTGAAGATTTACCTGTCCAACCTGAAAATCGCTCAAATTTATCAATGATATTAATGATAAAAGACAGTTCATTTAATTATAATTTTTCATATAAAGAATTTATACCTGGTTCATCACATTCAACTCTTTGGGATTTGAAAGTAAGTGACCAAACAAAAGATGCAAAAGCAGTTTTAGTCTTTTGCGACCGTCGAGGCAATGATACAATGATTGTTGTTGAATATAAAGCACCGATAACTAATGTAGATGATATTAAACAATCAGAAATCATCATAACACCTAATCCCGCAAGCGATTTTATTGAAATTTCTTTGTCCCCCGCTGGCGGGGGCAGGGGGTGGACTCTTCCAACTGACGTCATTCTGAGCGAAGCGAAGAATCTGGTTAAAATATATAACACACTCGGCATAGAATTTACCCCACCCCAAACCCCTCCACTTGAAGGGAGGGGCTTAAAGATAGATATTTCCAATCTTTCACCTGGAGTATATTTTATTAAAATTGGTGATAAATTCGAGAAATTTGTAAAATGGTAGGTCATTCATCCCTGAATGAGCAAAATGTAAATGATGGGGTCCACCTTAAAGGTGGGCTCCATCTTGATTGGGGAAAAAAGATTCTACCCCGTCATTTTGCTTGGCAAAATGCCACCCCTCAAGAGGGGATTATCAAGATTGATATTTCCAGTCTTCCACCTGGAGTTTATTTAATTAAAATTGGTGATAAATTCGAGAAATTTGTAAAATTGTAGCTCATTCATCCCTGAATGAGCAAATTGCAAAAGATGGGGTCCACCTCAAAGGTGGGCTCCATCTAAAATACAAAAAAGTTTATTGAGCTAATCCTAGAATTTCTGAATTTGTTAGTGCTCTACAGTAAATTCTTAAATCATCCATACCGCCACAATATTGATCTCCATATTGGTCTCTACCACCAATTTGCAATTTTGTAAGTTGGTCAGTATGAATATCAGGCAAAATACCAGTTGCTGCTAAATTGCCATTAATGTAAATATCACATCTTTTGGTATCACGCTTGAAAACAATTATTAAATTTGACCAAATATTATTTGGTAATTCTCCTAAAACTCCAACCCAAGCATCGCCTCTAGTCCAAACTTCAGGCTCATTTAAATAGGTGATACCCATATAAACTCTGTTTAGATAATCGGTTACAATCCCAATATGAGTGCCAAATGTTGGAACGTGACATTCTTTATTTGGCTTTAACCAAACAGAAATTGATAAATCTAAATTTGAATAGTTTGAGGCATTTACATCTTCAATTATTACGTTACCCATTGAACCCATTTTAATTGCTTTGTTTGGATTGCCAAATCTATCAGCAATATATTGATTATTTCTTGATGAAGTTAGCCATTGATTTGGTGAGTAATCTTTAAAATCTCCATCGAATGGAATATAAGTGTAATAATCATTTGGTACTGAGTAATTTGCATCAGTATTGTAAGTGAATGACCAAATTTCGCTTCTTGAAGTTAATCCTTTGGAATTTGTAGCAGTTACATACCAATAATATTTAGTTGTATTCACTAAATTAGTAATATTGAAATTAAATTGATTGATATTCGAAGCAACTGGCGTTAAATTTGAAGGATCAGTGCCAAAATAAACACTAAATTTTAAAACTTCATTAGTAGGATTATTGCACATCCAAGTTAAATTAACATTAGCATTTTTAATAATTGAGTTTGGTCTAGGATTTGGATTAAATGGAATACCAGGACCAATTACAGTTGTATCAACAATGCCTTTAGTCATTGGGATAATGCAAGAAGTAGACTTGCCTTCTTTTACTTCAATATCTATTGAAGTTTTGTTATATCCATCTTTATCAGCAAATATTTTGTAATAATTTGTAGAAAGATTTGGAATCTCAAATTTTCCATCTTTATCACTTTTAATTGTAGTAGATGGAGGCATAGTTGTAATAAAAGCTTCTTCGATTGGCAAATTTGTTGCTTTATCGTAAACAAAACCCTTGATTGTTCCATAAGTAATATCAACTGGATTTTCCTTGCATGAACTAATAAATGCAAATAAAATAAGCATTAATAATAAATATCTTTTCATTGTTTTTTTACCTTAACAGTATAATTTTAATACAGATGTAAAGAAGAGATTCGCAAAAAAATATTTTATAGAAATTGGTGTTAAATTAGAGTAGAGTTAAAGAAATATAATCATTATAATGAAATATTTAAAAAAATCATTACAATTTCAATTAAATCCAAAATCATATAATATATGATTCATTAGATGATTTAAAAATCAGAGAATTTATATCAAATTCCAATAATAATAAGGTATATTTATAAATAGTGTGTAATTTTTTACACAGTGTCAAATTTATTGTTCACTAGTTTTGAAATATATTACATTATCATCACAGCTGAGAAGAAAATTTCACATTTTTATATTGAAATTAAATTCAAAATTTTGTAATTTTATTTATAGAAAAGTGAAAAATATTATTATTTTTTGATTTGGATTAAAAAGGTAATCCAAAAAAGCTTTTAAAAGAATTCGACTGTAAAAATAGAAAAAATAAATTTATTCTGAATATTGTTTGGAGGGCTATCTTATTGCAATTAAATGTAATACTATGATTTGAAATAAA
>CAIWET010000390.1 GCA_903911805.1 uncultured Ignavibacteria bacterium
ATATATAATTTTTCTCATAATTTAAACTTAAAATGGTTGTGGTGGTAAATTATTAAAGTCAACATTTATATTTATATTATCAAAGTATTTTCCTTTGGTAATTAACAATGACGATGGATTGTTTGGATTTCCATCTATGGTATAAACCCCAATTGCCCTTTGTGCGGTTAATGAGTCGGTAAACTGCAAAGCCACAGCTATATATTTAATCTCAACTGGAGAATTTGGGATATCAATCTTGAATGATGACGAATCCACAAACATCGGCAATGAAACAAAATTAAAATATGCATTTCCACTTATCACTTCATTAATAATATCTTTTGGTGGGAAAACTTTGAAGCCAACAACTCTGATAGCAAAAACAGAATCCTTAGAGGGCCAAGCAGCTACTCCACCTTTATAATAAATCTTTCCTGCAAAATATGATTTGGGAACCGCAGCATCGTGTGGCTCAAGACCACCCGAACAAGCAGACAAAATCATCAGTACAAAGGAAATGTATAGTATATTAATTATCTTCATTTTATTTTTATTTTACTTACAAAAATCAACTAATTTTATCATTAAGAAAAAAAATCAAAGAAAATATTGTAAAATTGCCATTTTATTTAATTTTTACTTTATTGATAAATGATAAATTGGTAATTTTGCTAAAATAGATTAATAATATAATATTTGGTTATTATTTTGAGGAATTTTGGATTATGAAAAACATTAAAAGGTCAATTTTAAGCAGCATTTTGTTTGCTTTATTCTTTGGATTAACTTTCAACATCTATGCAAAGCAACCTGAATTGGAAGAATTGCAAGAAGAAAAAACTGAAACTAAAAAAGAAGTAAAAAAAGAAGAACCAAAACAAGAACAGAAAAAAGAAGAAGAAAAGAAAGTTGAAGAAAAGAAAAAGGTAGAATCTGAAGATTTAGCCCCTATCGAAGAAAAAAAAGTTGAAGTTGCTTTTGTAAAATCTAACGTTGCAGGTATTCCTGATAATATTCCAATTAATATGGATGACGTTAGACCACTTTTCAAAGAAAAATGGGAATTTGTATTCAATGCAAGTTTCGAAACAGTTTATACTTCAATCTTAAAAACTATTGATGAATTTGGCTGTATGGTTGCATCAAAAAACACCCCTACTGTAGATGACCAAGGGTTGCAAAAAGCAAATATCAAATCAGATGATTGCGTTTTCTCGGTTGGAGAAGATTCATCATTTAAAGTTATTAGAAAATATGCTTTGGCAGACGACAAAGTAATCGAAAAAGACAATCAAAAAATCGTTTTAGGTAAAGGTATGCCAAACGTTAGAGGTGGCAAGTGGATGAATGGAAGATTGAAATACAACTTCAGAATACTCGAACAAAAAGACGGAAGAACACAAGTAACTTTAAAATCAGAAATGTCAGCTTTTGAAGATTTCGTAGTGCACGAAGTTTTATTTTTCAGTTCAAATGGTGTTTTGGAATCTCGGATGCTTAATATGCTTTTTGAGCATTTGCGAGAAGCCAAAACCGAGTAATTAAAATATGAATGAAAGATACAAATAAGTGGATATATTAACTCTTGCATTTGTTCAAAGAGCTTTTGTTGCCGGTTTGTTAATTGCATTTCTCGGCAGCTATTTCGGAGTATTTGTTGTTCAACGCAAAATTAGTTTTATTGGCGATGGGCTTGCCCACGCTGCATTTGGTGGAGTGGCTCTTGGATTGATGCTCAATTCGGAACCACTCTATTTTGCAATACCTTTTACAATCCTTGTTTCAGTATTAATTACGTATTTGAAGGATAAAACAGATTTATCCTCAGATACATCTATAGGAATCCTATTTGCTGTTTCGGTTGCTCTGGGAATTGTATTTTTATCATTCCAGGATAATTTCTCTACAGATGCAATGACTTATCTATTTGGTTCAATATTATCTGTTAGCTTAAGAGATATTATTTTTGCCTCAATAATTGCATTATTAACCCTATTAACATTCCGAAAATTATGGTCTGAATGGGCTTTTTCTACATTTGACAATGAATTGTCCAAAGCAGATAGAATAAATATCAAAAGGAATGAATACATTCTTTCGATTTTGCTTTCTTTAACAATTGTTTTATCAATTAAAATGGTTGGAATCGTTTTAATATCAGCATTTTTGGTTATACCACCAGCAACATCAAGATTGATAAGCTCTCGTTTTATCAAAATGACAATTATTTCAATTATTCTCAGCATGATAACAGTCGTTCTTGGACTATTATTATCCTTTATTTTAAATCTTCCAAGTGGTGCAGTGATTGTTCTAACTCAAGCAGCAATTTTCCTTTTAGTTTTAATCGGAAAAACACTTCTAAATAAAAAGTAATTTCTTGTTTACTTTTTGGAATTTCTTTCCTGCGAAAGCAGGAATCTAGGATTTTTAAATCGATCACCACTCGCCCCACCCTAAGTCCCTCCCCTTGAAGGGAGGGACTTGAAGAGAAATATTTAGTAGCTCATTCATCCCTGAATGAGTGAATGCGAAGCATTCAATTTTATGCGATCATTCTTAAACAAATCGAAGAATCTGGATCAATATTTTCGTATGTCATGACGCACTTCGTTGCGGCATCTACGTTAAATTTAACGCTCTCGACTAACCCCACCCTATCCTTCGACAGGCTCAGGAACCGTTCATCCACTTGAAGGCAGGGACTTGAAAGAAATATGTGTGAAAGAATATGATTATTGTAATAACGCACTGCTGTAAGTCTTTTCTATTCTGTTATAGGCAAATTCTTTTCCCTTGCAGTCTCAGTATTGTGCGGTTCAATATGTACGTGAACGTGGCATTTCTCAATATTCGCTTTAATTATATCTTCGTATTTATGAGCAATTTCGTGAGCAACTTTAATTGTAAGGTTGTCGTGAACGTGGATATTCAGTTCAATTAAGACTAATGCTCCAGAATTTCTTGCTCTGATATCGTGTACTTGATAAATTTCTGGAATTGCAACCGCAAGCGACTCAATCAATGTGATTAATTCTGGCGAAGTTCTATCCATTAAATCATCAATTGATTTTCTGCCAAGTTTATACGAGATATGTATTACTATTATAGCTACAGCCAAACCTGAAATTGCATCGAAAAAGTAGTAATTGAAATATGTTCCAATTAATCCTAAGAATACAACTGCTGAAGATAAAATATCAGTTGAAAAATGTAAGGCATCAGCTTCTAACGCTGCACTGTTATATTTCTTTGCAGCTTTCATCAATGCGCGTGACCTACTGAAATCAATTATTATAGACGCAATTATAACAATAAAACTCCAAATGTTAACTTCTACGTGGGTATTTCCAGAAATTAATCTCGAGAATGCTTCGTAAATAATCCAAATACAAGTAATTAACAATAATATTGTTTCTCCAAGTGCAGAGATATTTTCAATTTTTCCGTGACCATAAGTATGGTCTTTATCAGCAGGTTTGTCAGCTATTTTAACAGCAAAAAGCGTCATAACTGCAGCAACTAAATCTAAAGCTGAATGTAATGCTTCGGATAAAATACCAAGTGAACCAGTCAAAAGACCAACTATCAATTTCATACCAGTGAGAAATATAGCGGCAAAAACAGACGTAAGTGCTACAAATCTCTTATCTTTGGCGGCTTTCTGATCAATTTCGTGCATAATTTTCTAATTCAAAATATTAATATTTGGCAATATATTAAAAATATCATATATTGCAAAAAATGTAAATTTAAATTAAGAAAAATAATTTAAAAAATACAAAGATTTCTAAAAATAAGTTGATGAACTAGATTTACTTGCTCTTTAAATAAAAAAACTATAGGTTTGCGTTTAATATCCGGCAGATTTTTATATTCAAAAAAGAAACTGTCGAAAAATGATAATGAAATTAAATTACTGTTTTATTTAATCAACTGATGGAGGCACTATGCACGGTTCTTCTACCGAATGGAAAGAAGACAATTCCTCGCCTTTGAAGGAACTCTTCGGCAAATGGTTTTTTGCACTTTACTTATTGGCTTATGCCGGATTTATTCTAATTAATGTTGTTAGCCCAAAATTAATGGCAACAGATATGGGCAGCATTAATGTAGCAATTTTTTACGGATTTATGCTAATTATCTTAGCTATGATTTTGGCATTTGCCTATAATCATTTCTGTACTCGCGCTGAGGAAATAATGGAGGATGATAACGAAATTTCTGAGGAAGGGGTATAGTTATGAATTATGAAGCTTCAGTAGGATCAATCATTCTTTTCATTATGATTGTAATTTTAGTTTTATTAATTTCATATCACTTTGGAAGAAAAACTAAAACTTCATCAAGTTATTATGCCGCAGGTGGCAATATCCATTGGTCAGTTAATGGTATTGCATTCGCAGGAGATTATTTATCAGCAGCATCTTTCTTAGGTATTTGCGGAATGATTGCCACAGCAGGTTATGACGGTTTCTTATACTCCATTGGTTACCTTGCCGGATGGATAGTTGCTCTCTTCTTAGTTGCCGAGCCAATGAAGAAGCTCGGAAAATTCACCTTTACCGATGCACTAGACGCAAAGTTTAATTCCAAAGGTATCAAATTGGCTTCTGCAATTTCAACTCTTTTAGTTTCAATGTTTTATTTGATTCCACAAATGGTTGGAGCTGGCTCATTAATCACTCCATTATTAGGATTGCCCCATTGGGTTGGTGTAGTTATGGTTGGCTCGATAGTAACTATTATTGTTGCTACAGCTGGTATGGCTTCTACAACTTATGTTCAGTTTTTCAAAGGCGCAATGTTGCTTATTTTTTCTATAGCACTTGTGTTCCTGATATTTTCAAGAGGTATTTCTACAAATCCTGACCAAGGTGGCGAAGTACCTTATCACTTGTTCAAAACATTAAAATGCAATACAGTTGCTGAGAATGCTGTAACTATTTCCGACTCTACCTATAAAATTATTGGTGAAGTTAAAGGCACAGGCAAAGTAGCAATGAGATTTGTTAAAATGCAAGTTGGTGCTGATATTTCCTATTGGAAATTAAGCGAAAAAGATTCAACTTTGACCGAAACACTTTATATGGTTAATAAAAAAGACGGTACAGTGTTATTCAATGGCGCGCCAAGAGGCGAAAAGAAATTCTTCCAAGTTGGAAGTATGAGCAAGATTGATGGCAAAACAGATACAAAAACAGGTAATTTAGATGTATTCACTTTTATTGAAAAAATCAAAGATGGTACAGTTATTCGTTGGACCAAAAATGTTACTAAAGATGGCGAAGACAAGTTATCAATTTTCTATCAAGTTCCTACACCAGGTAAAGAAATTTTAAGACCAGGAAATAAATTTAAAGTTGATAGCGAAAAAGGTGCGACTTTTACTGATAAAATTGACTTTATTTCGCTTATGATTGCATTATTCTTCGGAACTGCTGCTTTACCTCATATCTTGATCAGATATTATACTGTTCCAAACCCTGCATCTGCAAGAAAATCAACAATTGTAGCTATTGGCGCAATTGGACTTTTCTATATTCTAACTCTTTATATGGGATTAGGAGCAATGGTTAATGGTGTAATAGATTTATCAAACGATAATATGAGTGCACCACTGTTGGCGAAATCATTCGGAACATTAATCTTCTCAATCATTTCTGCACTTGCTTTTGCAACAATCCTTGGAACAGTTTCCGGATTGACTGTAGCAGCAGCTGGAGCTGTAGCGCACGATTTAATGGATAAATATTTCGATATGAAATTAACTGACAAAAAGAAAGTATTCTACGGCAAAATGGCTTCTATTGGAGTTGGTGCTGGAGCTATTTTCTTTGGTATAATTTTCAAGGAAATGAATGTTTCATATCTTGTTGGTTGGGCATTCGCAATAGCTGCATCTGCTAATCTTCCGGCAATATTAATGATTCTTTTCTGGAAAGGCACAACTTCAAAAGGGGTTATGTCTTCGATACTAGTCGGTCTTTTCTCTTCATTAATCTTGATTTTCTTAAATCAGGAAACATATAATAACGTTTATGGTTTAGTGGGCGTGGTTGCACCTGTTCAAATCAACAACCCTGCAATTTTCTCTGTACCATTGAGCTTTTTAACATTGTTTGTGGTTTCTTTATTTACCAAAAACACAAGAGTTGGAGATGATAAAAAGGAATTATCAACAGCTTCTGCAAATGAGTAATTTTTCTTAGTTTATATGATAAAAAAAGAGGCAGATTAATTTATTTAACCTGCCTCTTTTATTTTATCTAATCAGAAATTTGATTAAACTTCTAATTCTTTCAATTCGGTTGAAATTTCAGTTGCTACCATTTTTTCAATTTTGTTTTCAACTGGCTTAACAGGCTCTTTTCTTCCAAAGATATTTCCAACATCACTGGTTACTAACATTTCTTGATAATGTCTTAAACCTGTACCTGCAGGAATTAACTGACCTAAGATAATATTCTCTTTCAATCCAATCAAATGATCAACTTTTGCAGCAACAGATGCATCAGCAAGAACTCTAGTTGTTTCCTGGAATGATGCAGCTGATAACCAGCTTTCAGTTGTCAATGATGCCTGAGTAATTCCGAGCAATAATGGTTCAGCAATAGCTGGTTCAGCTGGTTTTGACTCTGGTGGACGTTTTCCTTTTTTCTTAAGGTCAAGAGTAACTTCTCTTAATCTCTTCTTAGAAACAAGTTGAGATTCTTTGAATTTGGAATCACCTTTATCAGTTATAACAACGTGATTTTTCATTTTCTCGTTTTCGTCCAAGAATATGATTCTGTCAATATTGTCATTTTCTAAGAATGATGAATCGCCTGAATCCATAATTTTTACTTTTTGCAACATTTGTCTTACAATTGTTTCGATGTGTTTATCATTGATTTTCACACCCTGCATACGGTAAACTTCCTGGATTTCATTTACAAGATATTCCTGAACAGCATTAGCACCTTTAATTCTCAAAATATCATGAGGATTAGTAGAACCTTCGGTTAATCTTTCGCCTGCTCTAACAAAATCGTCTGCTTGAACAAGTACATATTTACCAATAGGAACTGAATATTCCATTTTGGTTTTTTCATCTATAGATGTAACGCCAATAACTCTGGAACCTCTTTTTGGTTTTTCAAAAGTAATAATACCGTCAATATCAGCAACAATTGCAGGATTTTGTGGAGCTCTTGCTTCGAATAACTCAGTTACTCTAGGCAAACCTCCAGTAATATCTCTGGTTCTACCCAAATCTCTAGGGATTTTAACTAATGCAGTACCGATACCTACTTGCTCATCTTCGTCAACACGAATTTGGGCTTTTGTTGGAATGTTGTATGTTTTTATTAATAACCCTTTATCGTCAATAATTTCGATACAAGGTGATTTTGTTCTGTCTTTAAAGTCAACAACTACTTTTGTAATGTGACCTGTCTGTTCGTCATTTACTTCGCGATAAGTTACGTTAGGAACCAAATCTTTATATCTAACTCTACCCTGTACCTCAGTGATAATTGT
Source organism: uncultured Ignavibacteria bacterium (assembly GCA_903911805.1). GTDB lineage: Bacteria > Bacteroidota > Ignavibacteria > Kapaibacteriales > UBA2268 > CAIWET01. The sequence goes on from CAIWET010000390.1 coordinate 7,504, forward strand.
AGAGTTGTATGGATCCCAGTCATAAATCATCTTGCCTTTAACAACCATATCGCCATCGCGAACTTTTAATTCTGCACCATAAGTTGCATCATATTTTGTTAAAATTCTGTTTGATTCAGGATCGATAATGTTGATTGAACCAGAACGGCTAGTTACTACTGCTACTTCATTTTCTTCTTCATCTTCATAAGCTACAAATCTAATGTTCTCGAACTGAATCTTACCATCAAATTTTGCTGTTACGTTGGACTGTGATGCAATCAAAAGAGCTGTACCACCAGTATGGAATGTACGCAATGTTAACTGAGTACCAGGTTCACCGATTGACTGTGATGCAATTGTACCCACAGCTTCACCAGTATCAACAAGTTTACTTGTTGCAAGGTTTCTACCATAACATTTTGAACAAACTCCGCGTCTTGATTCGCAAGTTAATACTGAACGAATTAAAACAGATTCTACTGCTGAATTTTCAATTGTTTGAGCAATTTCCTCATCAATTACAACTCCAGCTGCGCAAATAACTTTATTTGTTAATGGATCTACAACATCAAGAAGAGTTACTCTACCCAAGATTCTTTCGAACAATGGTTCTTTAACTTCTTCACCATCTTTTAATGCTTTCATTTCAACACCACGAATTGTACCGCAATCGGCCACAGAGATAATAACATCCTGAGCAACGTCGTGCAATCTTCTTGTTAAATATCCCGCATCAGCTGTTTTCAACGCTGTATCAGCAAGACCTTTACGAGCACCGTGAGTAGAAATGAAGTATTCTAAGATAGAAAGACCTTCTTTAAAGTTTGAAAGAATTGGATTTTCAATCAATTCACCTGTTGAACCGCTAAGTGATTTTTTAGGTTTAGCCATCAAACCTCTCATACCAGCTAACTGACGAATCTGCTCTTTAGAACCTCTCGCTTGAGAGTCAAGCATCATCCAGAATGGATTGAATCCCTGTTGTGCTTTTGATAATTCAGAATACAATTTATCAGCAACTCTGTTTGTTGCAGTTGACCAGGTATCGATAATTTTATTATATCTTTCACCAGAGCTGATAACACCATTTTGATAAGCAAATTCAACTTCATCAATTTTCAATTGAGCTTTATCAATGATTGTAGTTTTTTCCAATGGAATAATAACGTCAGCGATACTAACTGATAGACCACCACGAGTCGCGTAGAAAAATCCTGTTTCCTTCAATTTATCTAAGAATTCTACAGTTTTTGCCAAACCAACTTTTCTAAAGCATTGACCAATGATTTGTCTTAATCTCTTTTTAGTTAAAGCTTCGTTTAGATAGCCAATTTCTTCTGGAACAATTTGGTTGAATAGTACACGACCAACTGTTGTTTCTAAAGATTTACCTTTCCAACGAACTTTGATTTTTGCGTGAAGATCAATAATATCATGGTTGAAAGCAATAATAACTTCATCAGCTGAATAGAATGATTTATTTTCGCCTTTTAAGCCTGCTTTTGCTTTAGTTAAATAGTAAACTCCAAGAACCATGTCCTGAGAAGGTACAGCGATTGGGTCACCATTTTGAGTATGAACAATATTATGAGGAGCTAACATTAAAAGCAATGCTTCTAACTGAGCTTCATAACTTAATGGAACGTGAACAGCCATCTGATCACCGTCAAAGTCAGCGTTGAACGCTGTACAAACTAACGGATGCAACTGAATAGCTTTACCTTCCACTAATCTTGGCTGGAATGCCTGAATACCTAATCTATGAAGAGTAGGAGCACGATTGAGCATTATTGGATGTCCATCGATTACCTTTTCTAAGATATCCCAAACCTCGTTAGTTTTTCTCTCAACTAATTTCTTAGCTGATTTAACTGTTTTAACGTGTCCTCTTTCGATTAATTTTCTTATGATAAATGGTTTGAATAATTCAACAGCCATATCTTTAGGAAGTCCGCACTCGTATAATTTAAGTTCAGGACCAACCACGATAACAGAACGACCAGAATAATCAACACGTTTACCAAGTAAGTTTTGTCTGAAACGACCTGTTTTACCTTTTAAAGTATCAGCAAGAGATTTCAAAGCTCTTTGAGATTCTGATCTAACGCTTCTTCTTGAGTTATCAAATAAAGCATCAACAGCTTCTTGGAGCATTCTTTTTTCATTACGTAAAATAACTTCAGGAGCTTTAATATCAATTAATCTCTTTAATCTATTATTACGAATGATTACTCTTCTATAAAGGTCATTCAAATCGGAAGTAGCAAATCTACCACCTTCAAGTGGAACTAAAGGTCTTAAATCTGGAGGAGTTACAGGGATTACATCCAATACCATCCAATCAGGATGATTTTGCATTTCTTCGCCTTCTTCGCCCATAAATGCTTCAAGAACTCTAAGTCTTTTTAATAAATCTGCTTTTTTGAGCTGAGAAGTTTCTTCGCGTAAAATTGCTTTTAACTCGTGGAAAGTTGCTTCAGCATCAATTCTTCTGAGCATTTCTTTGATAGCTTCGCCACCAATTGATGCAATAAATTTATTTGGATCGTCATCATCTAAATTTCTTTCAGAATCTGACAATGTATTCAATACTTCTAAATATTGTTCTTCTGTTAAAAGATCTTTTCTTTGAAGACCAGTATTACCAGGTTGAACAACTATATATGATTCGTAATAAACAATTCTTTCAACATCTTTAGTAGGCATACCAAGCATTGCGCTGATTTTAGATGGCAAAGAACGTAAAAACCAGATATGAACAACAGGAACAGCTAGCATAATATGCCCCATTCTCTCTCTTCTAACTGATTTTTGAGTTACTTCAACTCCGCATCTATCGCAAACTATGCCCTTATATCTGATTCTTTTATATTTACCGCAGGCGCATTCCCAATCTCTAATTGGCCCAAAAATCTTTTCGCAGAACAGACCATCTTTTTCAGGTCTAAAAGATCTGTAATTGATTGTTTCGGGCTTAGTTACTTCGCCGTGACTTCTATTTAGAATGTCATCAGGCGACGCAATCTTGATCGTTATTCTTGAGAAACCGCTTCTTGGAATTGCTTTTGATTGCATTATTTTTCCTCATCTATTTTATTTAATTAATATAATTCTATATCAAGGCAAAGCCCTTGAAGCTCACGAACCAATACGTTAAATGATTCTGGTATATTTGGAGTTGGGCTATTTTCGCCTTTCACCAATGCCTCATACATCTTAGCTCTTCCCTGCACGTCATCAGATTTCACAGTAATCATTTCCTGTAAAGTATGTGCAGCGCCATAAGCTTCGAGCGCCCAAACTTCCATTTCTCCTAATCTCTGACCACCAAATTGTGCTTTACCACCTAATGGTTGCTGAGTGATTAGTGAGTATGGGCCTATTGAACGAGCGTGAATCTTATCTTCAACCAAGTGAGACAGTTTAAGCATATAAATCATACCAACTGTAATTTTTTGTGTGAATTCATCACCAGTTCTACCATCTCTCAAAACTGCTTTTCCATCTTTTGGAAGTCCAGCTTTTTCTAAGTATTCGCCTACTTGATCCCAGCTTGCGCCATCGAAAATTGGAGTTGCAAAATTTAAATCTAATTTTGCTCCTGCCCATCCGAGAGCTGTTTCATAAAGCTGACCAAGGTTCATACGAGAAGGTACACCAAGTGGGTTTAATACGATATCAACAGGAGAACCATCTGGTAAGAACGGCATATCTTCAACAGGTACAATTTTAGAAACAATACCTTTGTTACCGTGACGACCAGCCATTTTATCACCAACCTGCAATTTTCTCTTTTTAGCAATATATACTTTTGCCATCTGGAGAATACCTGGTTGGAGTTCATCGCCTGTTGCGATTTTATTTTTTTCTGCTTTATAGTTACCAATAATATCATTTTTTGTAAAATGATAATTATCAAGCATTTTAACTAATAAAGCATTTTTTGTTACATCTTCTAATATTTCAACTGAATAATCGATCAAATCAGGAATTACGCCTTCTTCAGCAAACTTCATTTTCAAATCTTCATAAGTTGCTTTTTGTCCAGCTTTGATTACCTGAACACCTGTTGTCAATTTAATGCCAAAGTGTGTTTCGTCAATAATCATTTTTCCTAATCTTACAACACATTCATTTGCAAGTTGTTTTAACGAATCTTTTTCTTTTTTAGCCAATACATCTTGTCTTTTTTTCTCGTCATTTCTTACATCTTTTTCAGCAGAAACAACTTTTCTTTGGAAAAGTTTAGTATTGATAACTATACCTTTTAGACCAGGTGTAGCTTTTAAAGATACGTCTTTAACGTCTCCAGCTTTATCGCCAAAGATAGCTCTTAATAATTTTTCTTCTGGTGTAGGGTCAGTTTCACCTTTTGGAGTGATTTTACCAATTAAAATATCACCTTCAGAAACTTTAGCGCCAACTCTTACGATACCGCTTTCGTCGAGATCTTTTGTTGCTTCTTCAGAAACGTTTGGAATTTCTCTTGTAAATTCTTCTTCGCCACGTTTAGTATCTCTTACTTGAAGTGTATATTCTTCAATATGAATTGAAGTAAATACATCTTCAGCAACGCAACGTTCTGAAATAATAATAGCATCTTCAAAGTTATAACCTCTCCAAGGCATAAATGCAACCATTACGTTTCTTCCGAGAGCTAATTCGCCCATATCGGTTGAAGCACTATCGCAAAGTGGCTGGCCTTTTACAACTCTTTCGCCTGTTTTTACGATTGGTCTTTGATTTACGCAAGTATCTTGGTTAGTTCTGAAGAATTTTAATAACTTATAAGATTTTAAAGGTCTAAAAACATATTCTGACAATCTTTGGTCGTCAGTTCTTGTATCATCATATCTAATTATAACTTTATCTGCTGATGAATATTCAACAATTCCAGGACCTTCAGCAAAAATTAAGCTTCTAGAATCTTTAGAAATTCTTGCTTCCATACCAGTTCCAACTACAGGCGCTTTTGGTCTCAATAGAGGCACGGCCTGACGTTGCATGTTAGAGCCCATAAGTGCACGGTTAGCATCATCATGCTCTAAGAACGGAATTAATGAAGAAGCTGCCGATGTAATCTGATCTGTTGAAACGTCCAAATATTGAATATCATTTGGATGAACAACCACGAAATCACCGGAAAGTCTTGAAATGATTCTATCGCCAACAATTCTTTTATCTTTATCAAATAAAGTTGATGCTGGAGCGATTGTTAATCCTTCTTCTTTTTCTGCAGTTAGATAAATAATTTCTTCTTTAATCTGACCATTTTCAACAACTCTATAAGGAGTTTCGATAAAACCTAATTCATTGATTCTTGCGTGAATAGCCAATGAAGAAATCAAACCAATGTTTGGACCTTCAGGAGTTTCAATTGGACAAAGTCTTCCATAATGAGTATAATGAACGTCACGTACTTCGAATCCGGCTCTTTCTCTAGTTAGACCACCAGGACCTAAAGCTGAAGTTCTTCTCTTATGAGTTAATTCAGATAATGGATTGGTTTGATCCATAAACTGAGACAACTGATTTGTACCAAAGAATTGATTTACAACAGAAGTGATTGTTCTTGCATTAACTAATTCAGAAGGAGTAAGATTTTCGCCATCGTGGATGGATAATCTTTCTCTAATAGTTCTGCTCATACGAGCAAGACCAACATTAAATTGAGATGCAAGCTGTTCGCCAACTGTTCTAACTCTTCTATTTCCAAGGTGATCAATATCATCGCCAGTTAACTTATTGTCGTGAAGATGAATCAAATGTTTAATAATAGTTACAATATCTTCTATAGTAAGAGTAGTTGTTTCGATGCTAGTAGTTAAGCCTAATTTTTGATTAATTCTAAATCTACCAACAACCCCTAAATCATATCTTTTTGGATTAAAGAATAATTTATCAAGTAAAGCTTCTGCTGCTTCAATATCTGGTGGATCTGAAGAGCGAAGTTGTTTATATATAACTTCAAGAGCATCTTCTCTGTTTCTTGAAGGATCTTTTGTAATAGTTTTTGCAATTACCGGTTCATCATTCGGATCGTAATATTTGAATAATCTTATTGGAAGAATTTCAGTTTCAGTAATACTTTGGAGTAATTCTGCAGTGATAACCATATCGCGAGTAGCGATGATTTCACCAGTATTCAAGTCAATTACGTCAGAAGCAATTCTTCTACCAACCGCAGTTTCATCAAGACCTTCTTGAGGAATTTCTTCCTGAAGAGAGAAAAGATTAAGAATTTCTTCATCAGAAGAAAATCCGAGAGCTCTCAAAAGGGTTGTAACCGGGAATTTTTTCTTTCTATCAATATATGCGAACATCATATCGTGGATGTCAGTAGTAAATTCTACCCAAGATCCACGGAAAGGAATAATTCTTGCTGTATAAATTCTCGTACCATTTGGATGCATTGCATCATCAAAGAATACACCAGGTGAACGATGAAGCTGAGTAACGATAACGCGTTCAGCACCGTTGATAACAAAAGTACCACGAGGGGTCATAGAAGGAATATTACCTAAGTAAACCTCTTGCTCGACAGATTCTATATAATCTTCAGAATCTTTTTCGGCTTTACTTGAAAGTCTTAATTTAGCTTTCAAAGGTTTAGCAAAAGTTAATTCTCTTTCACGACATTCTTCTTCATTGTATTTAGGTTTTTCTATTGAATAATCAATAAATTCCAATTGGAAAATTGAAGAGGCATCTTCAATCGGGAAGTTATTTAAAAAGGCTTGCTGGAGCCCTTTGTTTTCTCTCAGCGAAGGATGAATATCTTCCTGAAGAAAATCTTTATATGCCTGAATCTGCACGTTAAGCAAATCAGGATAAACAGGTGGATTTAAAGAGTCAGAGAAGCTAATACGTTCTCTAAGCCTTACAATTTCATCGTCGCTTTTAAGAATTTTCAAATCATTTATCGAGTTTTTACTCACCGAACCTCCAAAGTTTTTTTCCTGAAAAAAATAGGACTTTTTGACGAAAGTTTTTCAACTTACGTCAAAAAATCCTAAATTATATGTAAACAATCGCATTTCAATTGTTTATCCCTTAATCAATTAGTATACAAATTACAATTACTATATAAACTAAGCAAAGCGGCTTTTATGCCGCTCTGCCTAAAATCGAAAATTTTCCGACTAACAATATACGCTACACTTATTTTAAAGTTACTTTAGCGCCTTGTTCTTCTAATTTTTTCTTGATTTCGTTAGCTTCTTCTTTAGAAACTGCTTCTTTTACCATTTTAGGTGCACCTTCTACCAAGTCTTTAGCTTCTTTTAAGCCTAATCCAGTGATTTCACGGATAACTTTGATAACGTTTAATTTTGATGCGCCCATTTCAGATAATTCAACGTCGAATTCTGTTTGTTCTTCAACAACTGCTGCTGCTGCTGCTACTGGAGCTGCTGCCATCATCATTGGTGCTGCTGCAGATACGCCAAATTTTTCTTCTAATGCTTTTTTTAATTCTGCTGCTTCTACTAATGTTAAAGCGGAAATTTTCTCTACTAATTCTTCAACTACTGACATTTTATAGTCTCCCTATTTAAAATTTCTTAATTTCAATTTAATTTTATTATTTACCTTGTTTTTTAGCGACCTCTTCAACGAGGTAAGCAACATCGCGGATAACTGCATTAATTGAGCCAACGATTCCTGTAATAGGAGCGTGTAAGCTGCCGATAATTGATGCAATCATATCTGGTTTGCTTGGTAATTCCGATAATTCTTTTAATTTTGAACCATCATAGAATACGCCTTCTAATACTGCTGCTTTTAATTTTGGATATTGCGTTTTATCAACTTGCTCTTTTATAATTCTAGCAGGTTTAACTGGATCTCCATAACCAAAGACAACAGCTGTTGCGCCTCTGAATTTATCATCTGGTACAACATTATTACCAATTTCGTTTAAAGCTTTGATGAATAAAGTATTTTTTGATACTTTAAATTCAAAACCTTCTTTTTTGAATTCGCGGCGAAGTGCAATTGTTTTTGCAACATTGATGCCTTCGAAATCTACGAAGTAGTAACCGTCAGCCTTCTTGAATTTTTCTACAAGAATGCCAACTATGTCTTTTTTTTGTTTTAATGTTACCATAACTCCTAACCATTTATAATATCTTCTTTAAAGCAAACATCCATTATTTAAAAGGGATGAGAAGCATTGCTTTAGCGAAGAGTGCGTAATCTAAACTATTCTTTAACTAAGAATGACTGTTCACTTACAGCCACACCTGGTCCCATTGTTGATGAGAAAAATACGCTTTTTACATATTTTCCTTTTGCTGTTTGTGGTTTTGCTCTCATTACGCTACCAAAGAATGTTGCTAAGTTTTCAGCAAGTTTCTTTTCTTCAAATGAGCATTTACCAACTGATGCGTGTACGTTACCTGTTTTGTCAACGCGGTATTCAATTTTACCAGCTTTAACGTCTTTTACTGCCTGAGCAATATCAAATGTAACTGTACCCGACTTTGGATTAGGCATCAAGCCTCTAGGACCTAAGATTCTACCTAATTTACCAACTTCGCCCATTACGTCTGGAGTAGTGATAATTACGTCGATGTCTGTCCATCCTGCTTTAATTTTTTCTACGTATTCTTCTAAGCCGGCGTAGTCTGCTCCGGCATCTAAAGCTTCTTTGTCTTTTGGTGATTTAGCCAACACTAGTACTTTAACTGTTTTACCTGTTCCGTGTGGTAGAGAAACTGTGCCTCTAACCAACTGGTCGGCTTTTCTTGGGTCAACGCCTAAGTTAATAGCTATATCAAAAGATTCGTCAAATTTTGCTTTAGCATTTTTCTTTACTAAAGTAATAGCTTCGTGGTAGTTATAAACAGCATTTTGGTCATAACTTTTTGCTATTGCTCTGTATTTTTTTCCATGCTTCTTCATTTTTTTCTCTTTGCGAATTAAAGTTTATAAAATAGCCAATTAAAATTAGGTGACTATGATACCCATTGAGCGTGCAGTACCTTTTATCATACTAACTGCCATTTCCATGGTGTCAGCGTTTAAATCATTCATTTTGATTTTTGCTATCTCTTCACATTGAGCGACTGTTACTGTTCCTACCTTGTTTTTATTAGGTAAAGCTGAGCCAGACTTAAGTCCTGCAGCTTTTTTCAACAATATTGGTGCTGGTGGTGATTTGACAACAAATGTGAATGATTTATCCGAGAAAAACGAAACTACAACGGGTAGCACTGTGCCTTTTTCTTTTGAAGTTCTAGCATTGAACTGCTTTACGAACTCCATTCCGTTTAATCCTCTCTGACCAAACGCCGGTCCAACCGGCGGTGCCATTGTAGCTTCTCCTGCGTTAAGCTGCAGTTTGAACGTTCCGATTAATTTTTTTGCCATTGTGCGATATCTCTAAAAAAGTTTCGAATAAATTATTCTATTCTAAAAATATTTGTTAATTAATGATTTTCTATTTCTACCTGTGAGAAGTCAAGCTCAACAGGGGTTTTTCTTCCAAGAATTGCGATTTCAACTTTCATTTTTTGTTTTTCGAAGTTGATTTCTTTAATTGTTCCGTTAAAGTTAGCGAATGGACCATCTATTACTTTTACTGGATCGCCAATCTGGAATGATGTTTCAATTGTTGCAACGTTCTTTCTTTCTTCAACTCTGCCAATAATTCTCTCTACTTCGTGGTATTGAAGTGGAGCTGGTTCGGTTTTTGTACCTACAAAGCTTACGATTGATGGAACATTTTGGATAATATCTTTGATTTTTTTGTCCAATATGCAACGGACAATAATGTATCCTGGGAGGAAGTTTTTGATTCTTGTTCTGCGTTTGCCGTTTCTTACTTCAAACACGGTTTCTTGAGGAATTATAATATCTTTTACTTTTTCGGAGAGTTTTAATCTCTTCATTTCGTATTCGATATTTTGCTTTACTCTAAGCTCGTGACCAGTAAAAGTCCTTATGGCATACCATTTGTATTCCGGGCCAAGCTCTTCAAATTCAATATTTTCTATTATTTCTTCTGACACTATTTTTAGCTCAATTACATTAAATTAAAAAATAGCTTGTTAACCAAGGCGTGGAAAATCAAATCAACAATATAAATAAATCCAGTAAAGATTACAGTAGTTACGCAAACTACCATAGTAGATTCTTTTAACTGTTCTTTTGATGGCCAAGAAACCTTTTTCATTTCTTTAGACACATCATTTACGAATTCTTTTATTTTAGCTATCATAATAAATCCCAATAATTATTGTTTGCAGGGGCGAAAGGACTTGAACCCTCAGCCTACGGTTTTGGAGACCGCCGCTCTACCAATTGAGCTACACCCCTGTATTTTTCTTTTTTTCTTCTGAGCTGATGAACGGAATTGAACCGGCGACCTCTTCCTTACCAAGGAAGTGCTCTACCAACTGAGCTACATCAGCATAGTTGATTCATCAACTTTTTAAAATTCCTACTTCAAAGACCGAGCGAGTAATTAAATTGAACTCGCTAACCTTAAGTTTGGGTTGATATTGCTTATCTGGTTAAGGTATTCCAGCATTAAAAAAAAGAAAAAACACCTGACGGCAATTTTTTCTTAATTTCTAACTATATCTTTCATAGTATTCCCTTACTTATCTAGTTGAGCGGGAGACGAGACTCGAACCCGCGACCCTCAGCTTGGAAGGCTGATGCTCTACCAACTGAGCTACTTCCGCATTTACAAACTATTCTTTTTTTTGTGGGCAGAGCAGGATTTGAACCTACGTAGGGGGACCCCCAACAGATTTACAGTCTGTCCCGTTTGACCGCTTCGGTATCTGCCCATAATTTAGCTTACAAAGTTAGC
>CAIWET010000391.1 GCA_903911805.1 uncultured Ignavibacteria bacterium
AAGAGTATTCAAAATATTTATTAATAGGAGTTTTTATGAAAAACATAAAAATGGTACTTTTGGTGTTATTTTTCAGTTTAACAGTCTCCAAAGCAGATAACTGGAAATTTTATAGCCACACAATGTTTAAGCTCGCTATGACTGAACAGATTGATGCTTTAGTAGTAGATACATTAAATAATGTATGGATAGGAATTGGTGGAAATTACTATTCCAAGATTGGAATATTGAAAGATTCAGTCTATACTAAAATCACTCAAGGTAATCAGACTTATAGTGGACTTATTCAAAATATGCAAGTAGATGAAAGAAATAGAGTATTTGTTATAAGAGACGAATCAGTTAATGTATTCGACAATAATAAAGAACAATTTATTACTGCGGGTAACAAAATTGACGATAGTTATTATAATTTATTCTTTCGCAATGGAAAAATGTGGGGTAATGGCCCTAATGCTGTTTACAAAGTAAATCCAAATACTTTTAATACATTCAGATACGATACTTCAAATTCTCCATTAGAAAATAGATGGTTTCAAATGGCAGAATTGGATAATAATAATAATTTTATTGTTATAGATAGCAATGCAATAGTAAAATTCACAACTGATAGTGTGCAAAGAATTCCTTTCAATAATATTCAGGATGTAATATATTTCAACAAAACGATATTTAGTTTTGGTGGAGATATGGTATTCGATGCTGATAATAATATGTGGTTTGGTACATCAGTTGGGGTTTTAAAATATGATGGAACAAATTGGACAAAATTTAATGATACAACATCTGTTTTTACTTCAACAGAAATGATACATACAATGTTCAGAGATTCAAATAATGGATTATGGGCATTAGGTTATTATGTCTATAGATTTAATGGTACTAATTGGTATAAATTTACTGATTTTGATGGAAATCAGATTTCTCATCCACGTGTAATTAAACTAGACAAAAACAATACAATCTGGATTTCTAATTGGACAAATGACATTTATGCATATAATCCAAATGGTATTCCATTTACATCAGTAAAAGAAGATACAAAGAATTCAGAAATTACATTTACAAACCCAGTAAATAAAGAGCTTGATTTAGCAGTAACTTTGAAAAGCAGTGCTATGACTAGAATAGAAATCTATGATTTATTAGGATCAAAAATTTCTACTACATTTAATGAATTTAGAGAAATTGGTATGAATGAGTTTAAAATTGATTGCACATCATTAACGAGTGGCACTTATATAGTCAAAATACAAAATGGAAATAATTCAGAGAGCTTCAAATTTATTAAGAACTAAACTTTATAAAAAGATCAATTAAGATATATGATATTTGATTCGATTAGTAGTGAGAAATCCAGAAGAACTTCTACTAAAATTCCTGGAATTCTTGCTACTTTCGAAATTTCGATTTTGGGACAGCCTCTTCTTCGTATGTCATTGAAGCAATAATTACAAGTTTTGAAAAAATATATATTAAAAAAAATGCTTCACCTTTTTATAAAAAAGTGAAGCATTTTTTCTAGGAATTAGAATTAATTATACGTCAAGATTTTTAACGTATTGAGCATTTCTTTCGATGAATTCTCTTCTTGGCTCTACTTTGTCGCCCATTAATGTATCAAAAATATGAGCTGCAGAAGCTGCATTTTCGATAGACACTTGCAATAAAGTTCTAGTTTCAGGATTCATTGTAGTATCCCAAAGCTGAGAAGGATTCATTTCACCAAGACCTTTAAATCTTGAGATTGTAATGCCATCTGCTGAAGTACCTTCGGTGATTGGTTCAGCTTCGTCAATTACTATATTCTTTTTAGTTGCAATGTCTTTTCTGATTCTTTGGATAATTTCATCTCTTTCAGTCTCATTATAAGCATAATACTCTAATTTACCTTTTTTCACTTTATAAAGTGGTGGCTGTGCAATATATAGCTTGCCCTGATAAATTAAATCTCTCATATACATAAAGAATAAAGTCAATAATAATGTTCTAATATGGGAACCATCTACGTCAGCATCAGCCATTAAAATGATTTTTCCATATCTTGATTTATCTGGATCGAATTCTTCATTAAATCCAGCACCAATTGCGGTGAAGATTGTCCTGATTTCTTCGTTTTCTAATATTCTTGTTAATCTTGCTTTTTGAACGTTAAGAATTTTACCCTTTAATGGTAAAATTGCTTGAAATCTTCTGTCTCTGCCTTGTTTTGCAGAGCCACCTGCAGAATCTCCCTCTACGATGTAAATTTCGCAATCTTCAGGAGTTCTTAAAGAGCAATCAGCTAATTTTCCAGGTAATGATGATGATTCAAAAGCATTTTTTCTTCTTACCAATTCGCGAGATTTTTTAGCTGCAATTCTAGCTTCAGCAGCAAGATTTGCTTTTTCGATAACTTTTTTTGCCATACTTGGATTTTGATCTAAAAACATATTAAGTTTTTCAGATACAATACCTCTTACAATACCTTCAACTTCACTATTTCCAAGCTTAGTTTTTGTCTGACCTTCGAACTGAGGTTCAGCAACTTTAACAGAAATAACAGCTGTTAAGCCTTCTTTAAAGTCATCTCCGATTAAGCTTTCTTTGGCGATTTTATTTGCAGTGGCATACGAATTAAGTGTTCTGGTAAGAGATGATCTAAATCCGCTTACGTGAGTACCACCTTCAATTGTATTAATGTTATTCACATATGATAATACATTTTCGGCATAAGCAGTATTATAGCAGAAACAGATTTCAACGAATGTTGTAGAGCCAGATTCGCCAACTTCTTGTCCAGAAACAAATATAGGTTTCATCAATGGAGTATTACCATCATCTATATATTTTACGAAGTCGACTAATCCACCTTCGTAATGATATTTTTCATTTAATTCATCTCTTTCATCAATCAATGTAATGATAACCTGAGGATTTAGGAAAGCTAATTCTCTTAATCTATCAGAAACTTTGGTTGATTTGAAAATAACAGTTTTAAAGATTGTAGCATCTGGATAAAATTTGATTGTTGTACCAGTAGTTGTAGTAGTTCCTATTTCTCTAATATCAGCATCAGGAACGCCACAAGTATATGTTTGTTCGTAAATGATTCCATCTCTACTTACATTCACGATTGTTTTTTGGGATAAGGCATTCACGCAGGAAACACCAACGCCGTGCAAACCACCGGAAACTTTATAAGAATTTTTATCAAATTTACCACCAGCGTGCAATGTACACATTACAACTTCGAGTGTTGAAATACCTTTTTCTGGGTGAATACCAGTTGGGATACCACGTCCATCATCGAAAACGCTACAAGCGCCGTCTTCGTGAAGAGTAACAATGATATTTTTGCAAAATCCTGCAAGAGCTTCATCAATTGAGTTATCAACTACTTCTTGAATTAGATGGTGCAATCCACGTTCGGCTACATCACCAATGTACATAGCAGGTCTTTTACGAACAGCTTCAAGTCCTTCAAGTACTCTAATACTACTTTCGTCGTAAACTGCACTGGAGGCAAACTGTTCTGAGTCAATTGCCTCACTTGTATTTATCACTTCAATATTCATTACGTCAATTTCTTCGACGTTTTGAGCTTCTTTCTTTTCTGCCATTTTTATCTAATATTTGTTATAAACATAAACTACAAATATACAAAAAAATAAGCAATTTTTTGGCTTAAATATTAACAATTTATACCAATTTAAAAGCGAGGGATTTTAAATCATTTGAAAAAAATAATATCTAATTGTTAATAATTCAATTATCAACATATTTACTAATCAATAATCTCAACTTTTCAATATTAATTGGCTTAGATAAATATTCATCACAACCAGCTAAAAGAATTTGCTCTTTTTCTTCATAAAAAGCAAATGCAGTTTGTGCAATTATTGGAATATTTGGTTTTAATTCCTTTATCTGAATAGTTGCCTCAATCCCATCCATAAATGGCATTTTTATATCCATTAATATTAAATCAATATCATCAATCTCTTTAACCATTTCAACAGCTTGAATACCATTTTCTGCTCTTAAGATCTTTATTCCTTCTTCTTTAAATGACTTAGTGAGATACTGATAACTTACGTAATCATCCTCAGCAATTAATATTTTGGCATTGATTTTTTTGTTTGAATTTCGATTTACAATTTTATCAATTGAAATATTACTGGAAATAAATGGGAATTCGCAATAAAAAGATGATCCTTGTGATACTTCGCTTTCAAACCAAATTCTCCCATCTAAAAGCTCAACCAACCCTTTAGTGATTGCCAATCCAAGTCCTGCTCCTTCATAACCACGAGATAACGAGACATCTCCCTGGGTGAATCGCTCGAATAATTTTGCTTGAAATTCTTTATTTATTCCTTCACCAGTATCTTTTACGAAGAAACAAATTTTATCGTCATATTGTTTATAACCAAAATCAATTTGCCCTTTATTTGTAAATTTTATAGCGTTATTAATCAAATTTGTCATAATCTGATTGATTTTGATTTCATCAGAATAAAATTGAATTTCATCTAAATTATTATCAATCACATAATTTAAAATTATATCTTTATTTTTTATACTTTGTAAAAAGAAATTATTTAATTCCATGATCAGAGTATTTATATAGAAATCTTTTTTATAAATGACTAATTGCCCTGTCTCAATCTTTGAAATATCTAGAATATTATTTACAATTTCTAAAAGTCTATTCCCGCTTTGTTTTATTATACCAGTGTATTCGTCTATCTCATCGCTAGTTATATCGTCGTCTTTAAGCAAATTGGCAAAACCTAAAATTCCATTCAATGGTGTTCTGATTTCGTGAGACATATTTTGCAGAAAAGCTGTTTTTAAATTTTCGCTTTCCTCAGCTTGTTCTTTTGCTTTAATCAATTCAGATTCAAATTTCTTACGCTCTGATATGTCTCTAAATATACCCATCAAACAGTTTCTGCCTTTGTAAATAACTTTGGAAGCCAAAATTTCAACGGATATTTGAGTTCCATCAGCTCTTAATACTTGATGCTCTGCAGGTATATAATAATTATTTTCACTGCTTACAATTCTGCTTTTAAAGACTTCTTTGCTGAAATTTTCATTTTCCTTTGGATGTAATGAAGCCTGATGAACCCCAATTATTTCTTCATAGGGCTTCATTACCAATTCACAAGCAGCATTATTCACATCAATAATTGTTGAGTTTTCTATATCAGCAATAAAAATTGGATCGGCTGCATTTGTAAATAATGTTCTAAATTGAGATTCTTTTTCGAGTAATGAAATATCAGATAGTTTCCTTTCAGTAATGTCTTGTATAGTACCTAACATTTTGATTGGATTTCCATTTTCATCAAATTTAAGCTCTCCTCGCCCTAAAACCCATTTTATTTCTTTAGTATTTGCTCTAACAATTCTATATTCTTGGTCGAAAGTCTTCTTCTTACCAATAACTTCGTTTATAAAGTATTTTAGCATATAATCTTGGTCATCAGGATGAATTAAATTATTCCAACTTTCTAAAGTTTTTATTACATTTTCTTCAATTCCAAAAATATCATCAAGAACTTTAGAGCTTTTCCATTGATTTATAGCAATATCAAAATAATAAGTGCCAATTTTTCCAATTCTTTGGGATTCACTAAGCCAATACTCATTTTCATTTAGCTTGTCAAGTGCTGATTTTCTTTGAGTAATATCATTGAACATTGCCACTATCTTATTTTTATCAATTTGGAAAACAGTGATTTCAAAGGCTGACTTTAAATTTTCATTTTCATAAATCAATCTTTCGGTTTTCCAAAATTCTCCAGATTTAGCAGCCAATTTGAATTTTTCCGGGATTTCTGTACCCACCATACTAGGGAATGCTTCTTCTACATCTTTTCCTAAATAAAGCGAATGATTTAAATTTAAAAGTTTGTCAGCTGCTGGATTAGCACCTGTAATAATTAATTTATCATTATCAACTAAATGGTAAAATATCATTCCATAAGGTGATGATTCAACTGTTGATCTAAATTTCATTTCACTTTTTTCAAGTGATATTTGAGTCGCATATTTTTCAGTAACATCAGAAAAAACAAGAACTACACCAGTAATATCTCCATTATTATTTTTTATAGGTGCCGCACTATCAGCGATTTGATATTCTTTTCCATCTTTTGAGATCAAAACTGTATGATTTGCTAATCCTACTACTTTGCCAAATTCAAGTACTTTTTTTACTGGGTCAACAACTCTTTCCCGAGTTTCTGCATTAACTATGTTAAATATATCAACTAATTCTAAACCTTTAGCATCTTGCTCGGTAATACCACACATAATTTCAGCTACAGGATTCATATTGACGATTTTACCTTCAATATCTGTTGAAATAACAGCATCACCTATACTATATAGAGTTGTTTTAAATTCAAGATGTGCATCTAATAGCTTCTTCTCATTTACATATAACTCTTCAAATAATCTTCTTTGTCTGTGAACATAAAATAAATATAATGTTAAACTCAAAATAAATATCAATATAATTATAGTAAATCCAATTATGATTGCTCTGAAACGCAATTCTGAATATATTTCATCTTGATCAACTTTAGCTACCATAAACCAATTTGTTCCAGGCACATGTCTTGTATCTGATAAAACACTAACTTCTCTATAATCCTGCCCTTCAAAAATTCCTGTATAGCCAAGCGCAGCCATAACAGCAGGGAAATTGACAGAAGTAATAGGAATTTTTGAACTCAATGGCTTATTTTTTTTATGTCTCAATTCATTTAAAATTACAACACTATCTTTATCTCTCCTCAAAAGTAATGTTTCTGATGATTTGCTTGGTGTGGGCCAAGATTGGATGAGAGGGTAAAGAAACTCATATGGATCAATTCTAAAAACCAATACTGCAATAATTTTAAAATTTTCGTCTGATATAGGAGAAATAATATCATAATGGATTTTCTGATGAATATCACAATTATATAAATCTGAAAATATAATTTTTTTTGATTGAACAGATTTTGAGATAATACCAATAAGTTGTGAGTCAAATTTAGAATTTTCATTATCAGTTGATAAAATTAATTTGCACTCGTTTGAAAATAAACAGATTTCTTTAAAATTATAACCTTTATTTACTAGATTGAGTTTATTAAGAATTTTCTTTTTTAGATCTAAATTACGTTCATTTGCTAAGTACTCTTTTATGCCCTCAGAAAAGAATGGTGAATTTGTAACAACAACAGCATCACTATTTCTTTCTTTTATCCAATTTAAAATTTGATTAGTCTTTAATTGAGCAATTCCAGCAATCTCTTCGTGCTTTGAAATGCGTATTGAATTTTTTTCATAATTATAGTATAAAAAACCATTTGCAATTAAGAATAAACTCAATAATGAAATAGTTATGGAAATAGATTTTTTATTTAATTTTAAGCGACTTTCTAAATTTTTTATATTCTCTCTCATATCATTTTTCTTATCTAATCAACAATAATTAG
>CAIWET010000392.1 GCA_903911805.1 uncultured Ignavibacteria bacterium
ATTTTTGAATACCTTACGAAATATGATAATATAATTTATTATCAAAATAGCAATGCATTAAGTGAATTTAAAGCACTAAATCAAGGAATTAAACTTGCAAATGGCAAATATATATCACGTGCAGTAATTTCTGATAAATATAGAAATGATGCTTTAGAAATTATGATTAAAGTATTAGAGAATTATCCTGAATATACTTGTGTATATCCTGATTCAATTGTTGCTAATAACACCGATGAAACTTTCGAGAACAATAATATAAAATTAAAGAATTTATTACCAGATGCAAATTTAGGGATATTTCTTTCAGCAAGTTGTTTTGGTACTGGTCCAGTTTGGAATAAAGCGATACATAATACTATTGGATATTTTGATGAAGAATATGAAATAGCTTCAGACTATGATTTCTTTTTAAAATTAGCTGAAAGGTTTAAAATGATTCACTTAAGGGAATCATTGATTTTAACAAATAAGTCTGAAAATAACAAGGAAAATTTCATTAAATACTCTAATGAAGTATCTCAAATTTGCTATAAGCATAGGGATAGCACTGATTTAGAAGTTCTATACAAAGGATTATCAAATTTCAAAAATGACTTATATACATTAGCATCAGTAATAATTGATTATTCTAATATTTGGATTTTAAGTGCTTATGGAAATTTTGATAAAGCATCTTTTATAATTCAAAATTTAATGGAAATTACAAAACCTGATAATAAATTAAGCGAAGAAGTAAAACGAATTGTTAAAAACAATTTAGCTGTATATTTCTTTTGTATAAAGGAATATGAATTAGCATTTGATTATATTTCAACATTGAAAGATGATGAGATTTGTAAATATAATTTTGAAAAAATGTCAATAGCCAAGGAAAATAAAATCAATCTTTTCCCTGATGATTTTGTGATTTTAGAGCTTCCCAGTGATTTATTAGATAATTCAAGAATTTGCGAATACTTAAGTATAGATATTAATGGAAATTTCAACAAAGGAACAAGTTACCGAAGATTTTGGGATACATATTTTGGGATAGATGGAATTGATAATAATACGTCTTATGAGGAATATGATAGAAGATTTAGAAAAGATAAAAATTTTGATATTGAAGAGAATAAAGGTATAGTTAAAACAAAGAATAATTCTTCAATTTCTAAAAAGAAAGTATTATTTACAATGTTTGGTTGGGACAATACTGGTGGTGGTACTCAGTTTCCTAGAGAATTAGCAAATTCATTATATGAACGTGGATGGGAAGTTGGAGTGTTTTATGCTGGAACTCAACATTCAGACGTTAGAACACCTTATTATTTAGAAAAAAAGAATATTGATGGTATAAACTTATTCGGTGTTTTCAATAGACCAACTGAATTTCTTGATGCTGGAGATCCATTAAGAGAAATTGAAGATAGAGAAATTCTGAATTTATTCAATGATTGCTTAAATGAATTTAATCCTGATTTAATTCACTATCATAATTTCTTGGGATTATCATTCAGAATTGCAGAAATAGCTCATTTGAGGAATATTCCTTCCGTATTTACGCCTCATAATCATCATATTATTGACCCACAATTATATATGATTAATGGTGATTTATCAGTTTGGAAAAATTCCAATTTTTTTGAAAATTCAAGTTTTTATTCAAATAATATGGATTTAACTGAAGATTTTCAAAAAAGATTTAACTATTCAAGACAAGTTCTTAATGAATACATTGATTATACACTTGCAATATCAAATAGAACTAAAGAGATTTTACTCGATTTTGGAATAAAATCTGAAAAAGTCAAAGTTGTTCACCAGATACCAGAATCAATAAATCTATTAAAAAGAAAAGATGACTATAAAACACAATTACCTCTTAGAATAGGTTATATTGGCTCAATTATTACTATTAAGGGCATACATAATATTGTTTTGGCTTTGAATGAAATTGATGAATCTAAAGTATCATTAAAAATTTATGGTGACGGAAATTCCTCATATATTGATAGTTTGAAACAAATGCAAAGAACAAATAATATTGAATGGAATGGACGATATGATTATAATCACTTATCAAAAATTGCCGAAGATTTAGATGTTCTTGTTATGCCAAGCATTGTTGAAGAAGGAGCAGGTCTTGTTCTCTTGGAAGCTTTAGCAATGGGATTACCCGTTATTGCTTCAAGAATCGGTGGTATTCCAGATTTTATAGAGGATAATTTTAATGGAAGATTGTATCAATACAATTCATATCAAAATCTTAAATCTATCATTGAGGATTTTGTAAATAATCCTGAAAAGTTATTTAACCTAAAAAAAAATGCAATTTTATTAACAAATCGTAATGAATATTTAAATCATTTAGAAAAAATATATTTTTCATTAATTGAAAAATCAGATTTTATCGATAAATTTGGAAAATTTAATATTGATATTAACAAAATTAATACTAAAATAGCTATGATTGAAGATGATAACTGCCCTATGAATAGAAAAAAACTAAATGAAGATTTGGCTTTTGGATTTTCTAATAAGGATGCTACCGGTAAAATGCCAAACCCATTACCCTCGCCACTATTACTAAATCTTGGTTGTGGAAAAGATATTAGAGAAGGATTTGTAAATATAGATTTATTCAGTAATGATAATCAAGTCGTTAAAATGGATATCCGTAGATTAGAAATTGAGGATAATTCTGTAGATTTGATATTAGCAAGTGATGTACTAGAACATTTTTCCCATAGAGAAACTGGAGATTTACTTAAAGAATGGAATAGAGTTTTAAAACCAAATGCTCAGCTCATAATAAGATGTCCATCATTATATTTGCAAGCAAAAGCTTATATTGAAAATGTTTGGGATGCAGATATCGCTTCTTATATGATATTTGGTGGTCAAACAAATCCAGGTGATTATCACTGCATTGGTTTTGATTCAAATTCAATAAAAAAGCATTTGATTAATTCTGGATTTAACGTTGAATCAATCGAAGAAATAGATACTCCTCAAGATAGAGGATTTATAAATTTAAATATGACTGTTATTTCAAAGAAAATTGAAATTGAAAAAACTCATAAATCAATAAAGAACAAAAATTCTAACAATCAAACCGAAAGTCTTTTTTCAGAAATTCCTGTTAAAGAAGACTCAAAAGCTGATGATTTAGTCATAGCAATTGAGAAAAAAGATAAAATTGGTAATTCAAAATATCCTTTAAATCTCGTTTGGGAAGGATCTCAATTTGTATATCATTCTTTGGCATTGGTTAATAGAGAACATTGCAATAATTTAATTGATACTGACCTATTTGAAATGTCAATTGTGCCATACGAACAAGATCAATTCTCACCAGAATTAGATGAAAAATTCTCCAAAATATCAAAATTCGATATAAGAAATAAAACTGAAAATTCTTCACCTGATTCTCCATTCATTTGGATTAGACATCAATGGCCACCAAAGAATGAAAAACCAACTTTTAGTAAATGGATAATTAATCAGCCTTGGGAATATTCATTATTAACAAAAGAATTTGTAGAATTGTTCAATCAAGCTGACGAAATATGGACACCATCAAACTTCTCCAGAAATTCTTTTATTAATTCTGGAGTAGATTTTAATAAAGTACAAATTGTACCTAATGGTATTAATCCTTCAATTTTTAAACCCGGGAAATCAAATTTTTCTTTGAAAACCAATAAGAAATTAAAGTTTCTTTACGTTGGTGGAACTATTTACCGAAAAGGAATAGATATTTTATTGAAATCATACGTTAAAGCGTTCAAGAAATCTGATGATGTTTGCTTAATTATTAAAGATATAGGTTCAAAAACCTTTTATAATGGACAAACAGCCCAATCAATGATTTTGAAATTACAATCTAATCCTGAAACGCCTGAAATTTTATATTTAGATGAAAGTTATTCTGAAGAGCAAGTTGCTGATTTATATAGAGCTTGCAATGTATTTGTAAGTCCTTATAGAGGTGAAGGATTCAGTTTACCAACATTAGAAGCAATGGCTTGTGGATTGCCAGTAATAGTCACTGATGGCGGCTCAACTGACGATTTTGTTGAAGAAAATTTTGGATGGAAAATAAAAGCATCATTAAAATCGGTTGGATATAATTTAGAAGGAAAAGAATTTGTTAATGAAACATTTGTATTGGAACCAGATGAAGATGATTTAAAAGATATTTTATTAAGTATCTATGAAAATCCTTCTTACAATTTTATAAAAGGA
The DNA here is from genome assembly GCA_903911805.1 of uncultured Ignavibacteria bacterium. GTDB lineage: Bacteria > Bacteroidota > Ignavibacteria > Kapaibacteriales > UBA2268 > CAIWET01. The sequence continues at coordinate 4,231 of CAIWET010000392.1, forward strand.
TTAAATGCTTCATTCAAAGCAAGAACAATGTGGACTTGGAAGAAAGCAACATTGAAATTAATATCAAGAATTGATGCTATTTATGACACAGAATACGCCAGGGCTGCTGAAAGCAAGTTGGAGGATGATTATGATGGTTATGTGCTTTTAGGTCTTGCAGACGAAGATTATTTTAATAAACAATATGACGATGCGTTAAACTTTTATAAATTAGCAATTGATTCAAATGATCTTGATAATGAAACTTTGCAATTTGCTTATTTAAGAATTTCAATGATTGAACTTATTAATAACAATTATTATACAGCTGAGGATTACTTCAAAAAAGCTGAAGAAGTATACATAAATACTCCTGATATAACTTATTTGAAAATACAAATGTTATCTTATCAGAAACTTTGGGATGAAGTATTGGAGACAGTTCAAGATTTATTCGATAAATGGAGTATTTATAAATTTATTATTCGAACAGGATTTAATCTTGATGATTTGTTTTGTGATACAGCAAATGCACTATTTGAGTTAGATTACATAGATGATGCAATTCGATTGTATAATGAGGCACTCAGAATAAATGAAACCAATACTAATATTTATGTTGGTGCTGCAAAGTGTTATTTAGCTCAGGAAGACTTTGAGCTAGCTAAAGAAGTTTTAGATAAAGCAATTGAATTTGACTCAGAAAATACTGAAGCCAAAGAATTAAGAAAAAATATCGGATTTTAATTTTATAAATCCATACCTAAAGATAATTCTCTTGCTAGTTCGCCAGTTAATTTAGCTCTGTCATATTGTTCAACAAACTCGAATTTTGGGACAGGTAATGTGTTTGATTGCCATAATTTATACATGGAAGCAATTGCCTGTTCAATTTCAATTATATTTTTTGGGTCAGTGACTATAGCTGATTTAGAGTCTAAAGCAATTTTTCTGATAACCCCATCAGGAACACAAGCAATTAATGGTTTTCTAGCTCCAAAGTATTCGAATAGTTTCCCTGGAGAGCGTACATTGTCGTCCAGCATCAACCAAAGTATATCAGATTGCATAAGATGGTCAATTGCAGATTTATGAGCTACATAGCCAGTTATTACGACATTTTCATTCAAATTGAATTTCTTAATATATTTCAAATGACCTTTTCGCATAATTCCTATAAATCTAGCTTCTATTTGATTTTTCGCTTGAGGATTGTTCTTGATGAAATTTGCTAAAGCTTTCAAAAAATACTTTGGAGTTCGGTTGTCCTGAAATAATCCAGAATGAGTAATAGTAAATTTATTTCTGTCCGGCTTAACATCTTGATATTCAAGAAAATCATTGCTATCAAATCCGTGTGGAATAATAACTATATCGTCGTGGTTTAAGAAGCTATATCTTTTTAAAAGAGTTTCTTTGCTATGTCTAGTTGTTACAATTGCTTTATTTGCTGTTTTAAGAACATTCTTCTCTAAATTAATAGCATAACTTTTATGAAAAGGAGTAGCATAAAAATGAAAGGGATTATCCACCCAAATATCTCTATAATCAACTAAATATGGAATCTTGAATCTTTCAGAAATTTCTTTAGCAATTAAAAAATCGGTAAATGGGGGAGCCGTAGAAAAAATCATATCTACTTTATGTTCAAAAAGAATTTTCTCTGCTAAAGCAATTGCTTGCTTCTTCCATTTAATAGCTCTATCTGGTTGATAAAAAGTTTGAATAAGAGCTCTACCAATTTTTTGAGTAAAATAATTTGGAAATTTAGTTATTTTTAACTTATCTTTCTTTTTTGATTCAGTTCTATAAACAATTGTTTCATCGCCAATTTCTTCGTCTAAAGTTTCATCAAATGCATAAAAAGCATCTGGTGATGTGGTTAATACAATTGGTTTCCATCCATAATTGGAAAGATATTTAACAAATTTTAAAGTTCTTTGCACACCACTCAGACCAATTGGTGGGAAATAATATGCAATTACAAGTACTGTTCTATCTAACATTAATTACTAACTATATTATATAAAATTACCGATTAAGTGCTGTATATATGCAGTCATTGAATATGATGACTGATAAACAGCTAAAATTGCTACACTAAACAAGGCAACAATGCCAAATCCTACAAGATATGCATTAAGTGGTTTTACATCGAAAACAACACTAGATGCCTTCATTATCCTTAATAACACCCAAATAGAAATTGCTAAATATATTATTATAACAATCCAAATTAAACTACTTGTTAGCATTAATAATCTTGATAATGTCAACGCTATTGGTAATAACGCTAAAATTGGAACAGCTGACCATATAATAATTGTTAGTGAATCAATAAAATAAAACCTTGCTCTTAGGAAGTATGCAATGATTTTTATTAACAAAGATAACAACAAAATGAATATCAATACAGTAATCGTAATAATTAACATTAGTACTTCAGGCATCCAAACTAAGTTATAAAAGAATTCCTGGAACGTTGCATTAGGTAATGCCATCATAAAAAGCATCTGAGCAATTTCACTTGTTTTAAAGAAGTGAATTACTGATGAATAGAATATACCAATTGTAAAGGAAATGATGATTCCTATAAAAATAGTATGCGATAATGATAATATTCTTTGATCTCTAATGTCTGCATAAAAATTATAAGGTCTTAATAATGATCTGAAAATATATTCTCTGAATCTTCTAAACCTATTAATTAATAATACTAAAACAACAATTAAAAACAGACCGAAAACTATAAATGAAACAGGAGTATTGTTGGAAAAACTTCCTGCATTCAAAAGTGGTTCTTTTTCATTATTAAATAATGCTTGGACTGCTATGTATGATATCCTTTGTTGACGATTTCTATCAACTAATCCTGATGATGCTAGGTGTTGATTAATATTTGAAGTGAACATTAATGGATTATTAAGTTCATAATCATTGAAAGAACTGATAATTGAACCTGCAAAAAAGTTTTCTTTAGCTATTTTGTATAAATTCAATATGTAGTTCGCTTGATAATCCAATGATAATGGATCAGAAAAACCATTATGATTGTCAGGCTGAATTATTGCACCATAATTTAAAAATATTGGCTTATTTTGGACTAAAGATTTCATTCTGATTACTTCATTTCTTATTGATTCAAATGAATGATATCCTCTATAATCTTTAAATCCAACAAAATCTACATTATTTACATTAATGGATTTTGCACCAAATTTTACGGTTTTGTATACTAATTTATTTGATGATTTTTTCAAAAATGAAGACAAACTATTGAAAAATTCCCCTAAAGCACCTTCGTCTTCTTGAATATTTTCAGATAAACCCCAACCAAATACTGAAGGATGAGTATCATAGCTATCCACTAATCGTTCTGCTGTATTCATCATTCTTACTTTGATTTCATTTGTACTGATAAATGACTTCGGTGAATCATATATTGGGATATCTAAAAGCATAAATAATCCATATTTATCGCACAATGTTGCTAAATAAGGATTTGGAGCATAATACTTAACTCTAATAAAATTAGCTCCTAATGTTTTCAATTTTAAAACATCTTCTTCTAATTTTTGATAATTCATTATAGGACCATTAATTGCCGATTCTTCTATATAATCAACCCCTTTAAGTTCTATTGGTTGATTATTTACAAAAAATGACGATCCGTTTGCATCTTTTTTGATTGTATTATGTGTAAAGCCTAAAGTAGATGAATCTCTATCAATTAATCTACCATTCTTATAAATACTTACTACTATCTCATATAAATTCGGGGAATCTGGTGACCATAAATTAGCATTATTTACAGATAAATTAAAATTAACAGGAATAGTTCTTTCATTTTCAAATTCAACCGATTGAGAGCTACTTGATGCTACTACTTCATTTGAATTTTTTCTTCTTAAAGCAGATTCCACCTGAACAGTAGTTTTGCTTATTCCAAGTGGTTTTGTAGAATCTCTGAAATCGGAGCTAACAACGAATTTTTCTAATTCTCCTGAAGAAATTTCAGCTTTAACATTGACATTTGCTTGATTTCCTTCTTTTACCTGAGTGTTATATTTGACATTAGAAACCCATACTTGAGGAGTTCCCATCAAAAAGATTTCTCTGATTATGCCTGTAAATACTTTACGGGCAAAAATATTCTTTTCTTTAACTTTTCTAGAAGCATCAGTGGCTGAAGTAACTACTATTTTTAATGTATTAGCTTCATTTGTAAATGCTTTTTGAGGAATTCTAACAGTAAATGGATTCATTCCCGAAAGATATTTTCCAATGAAATCATTATTAATATATACTTCAATATTATCATCAACTCCATTG
>CAIWET010000393.1 GCA_903911805.1 uncultured Ignavibacteria bacterium
ATTAAGACAAAAGTAAAGGTTGAGATTTCAAGGTAATAAATAATAATTTTTTATTTTAAAGGATATTTATGGAATCAGATAATATTAGTAAATTAGGATTATTTTCTAATAAAAATAATTTCAGTTTATTTCATGAATGTAATTCAAGTATCAATCAGTATAGTTCGTATAATCATTTGCTTATGATAGCACGGTTTTCTGATGATATTAATTTTCAAGGGATTAAGAATAAAGCTATTTTTCTAAAAAAATTAGAGAAATTAACAATTAGCATATGCAATGAAAATAATTCTGAAAATCCTTTTGACAATATTGAAGATAAAATATTTTTGGAGATTGAAGAGACTAAAATTTTCAGACATATTTGCAAAATCATTGAATTTAAATTATTAACAGATATAGAGAAACAATATCTATTATATTTCTCATTATTTCCTTCAATAAAAGTTAGTTTAAGTTTTTTATATAAATTTTTTTCGATTCCTGCTGAAGCTAGAAATGAGTTTGAAAATTCATTGAATTCTTTAGTAAAAAATGGTTGGCTAAGAATTGATGATTATATGTATGAAATTAATCCATTAATTCAAAGAGTTATTCATAATAAATTACATCCAAATACAAAGAATTGCAGTATTTTTATAAATAATATAGCTAATCAAATATTAAAATTAACGTATTTCGACCTAGAATCCCACCATATTTTAATTGCAATTTCAGAAAATATTATAAATAACTTTGAAATTGAAAATCATATAATTACCGAATTGTCAAAAGGATTGTCAGCTATATTTTTGCAATCAGGCAATTATCAGAAAAGTTTAGAATATCAGTTAAAAATATTTAACATTATGGAGAAAATATTTTATACTAATCCTTTGGATTTAGCTGAATATTATGAAAATTTATCCTCATTATATAAACATTTAAATAATTATCAAAAATCTTTAGAGTTTGAATTGCAAGCAATGCAGTTAAAAGAGAAAATTTTGAATAATTGGCATCCTGAATTTGTTAATATTTACAATAAAATAGTAATTTCATATAGATGTTTAGGTGATTACCAAAATTCATTAAAGATCGATTTAAAAGTATTAGAAATAAAAAAGCTTAGATTTAATGAATTTCATCCTGATATAGTTGATTCTTATAATAGTTTGGCAACTACATATAGACTTCTTGGTGATTACAATAATTCGTTATTTTATGACAAAAAGGTATTAGAAATCAGAGAGAAAGTTCTTCATAAAACACACCCTAATCTAATTATATCTTTTGATAATATTGTAAATTCTTTAATTGGTATTGGTGATTATTTAACTGCCTTAGAATTCTGTAATATCAAAATTACATTAGAGCAAAAAATATATGGGAAAACTAGCAAAATATTAGTTCAATCATTTAATTATATAGCTTTAATTTATAAGAATTTGAAGGAGTATAAAAAATCTTTGGCGTTTTATTTAAAAGCAATGAAAATATATGAAGCTTTGTTAGACGATGAAGATATTGAAATATATGTAGCTAAATTAAATAATGATTTGGGTTCATTATATTTGCTATTAGACAAACCAAAACAAGCTAAAGATCGTTACTTTCAGGAAATAATTTTACTAAAAAAAGTATTGGCTAATCAAGAATCAGATTTGGAATCCGCATACTGCAAGATTGCTAAAATTTATAAAAAAATACCTGGTAATTTGGGAACTTTTAATCATAATATCGAAGAATTTGTTAAACATAACAATACAGAAAATATACAAAACAATCATTTAGCTTCAATATTTCACGAAATTGGAATTTCATATCTTAGAATTGAAGATTATTTTAATTCTTTGGATTATTTCTTTAATTCAATAAATTACTGCAGAGATAATTCGATAGAAAATAAAATATTAAAAGGAGCAAATTTTACTAATATTGCTTTTGTTTATAGCCAGCGAAAAGAATATAAAAATTCTAATAAGTTTGCTATAAAAGGTATTGAGATAAAAGAAAAATATTTGGATAAAAATCATCCAGATTTAGCATTATCATATCATAATTTTGCTGAATCTCTTTTTCATACCGGGACTAATGATAGAGCAACATTTTATATTGATAAAGCTATTGAAATAAGAAGTGAAATTTTATCGAATGAAGATTCAGATTTTCAAAAAAGCATTAAATTAAAATTAATGATAACTAATGTTTTGTTAGGAAACAAAATAAACACCAATACAAAAACTGATTACATACGTATTGGTGGTTCGAAATTTTTTTATTAAACGAATGACTGTTATAATCAAACATTCATTTTTCAATAACGCATAGTGATTAAATATCTTAATTGAAGATAAACACACCCCCTTTCCACCTCTTAACAGAGGAGGAACTAGTAGATTTTTCACTTCTCTTTAAGTCCCTGCCTTCAAGGGGAGGAACGGTTCCTGAGCCTGTCCAAGGATAGGGTGGGGTGTGTTGAAGTCGATATTAAAATCGTAAATTTCTGCTTTCGCTTGATTGAGAAAATTTGAGAGAGAAGTCACCTTCAACTCTTTGAAAAGTAGGTCAAATGATAGATTGCTTACCAAAGTTCGTAATAACACCACGAAAAAAGATAAAATTTGAATTACTTTATTAATTATTGCCATATATTTTGAATTTATTTATAATTTTGCAAATTATTATAATTATTATGGGATTTATTATGAAAAAAATGCTAATTCTGCTTGTTATTTCGATATTAATGATTGATGCTGCTATTGCTCAAGATATAAATAAAGTAAATATGCAAAACTATTTTGAGGTTCAAAATTTTTCAAATGAATTCTTTAAAAATGAGAAGAACATCAATGTTAAAAATAAATGGCTCAAACGCTGGCTTTGGAACCATCGCCAAGATTTTGATGCTAACGGCAATCTCTATGATTATAATTTAGAAATCAAAAATTTTGACTATGGAAAAAATAAGAATAATCAATCTTTATCTGCAACCAGTTGGATTCCTCTAGGTCCAATTTCATTTCCTCCTTCTTATGAAACCAGATCTTGCTATTCAATGGGTAGAGTAACTTGCATTGCTTTCCATCCAAAGAACAAAAATATATTTTGGATTGGAACTCCTGGTGGCGGAATTTGGAAAACTGAAAATGCAGGAAAATCCTGGATACCGCTAATTGATAATATGCCTTCTCTTGCATTTAGTCATATTGCAGTTGACCCTGCAAATCCAAATATTCTTTATGCTGCTTGTGGTGATTATGACATTAGTTCAGCTAGTTCCGAAGGAATATATAAGTCTACTGATGGTGGCATGAGCTGGGACAAAACAGGATTGAAAGATAATCCAACTTTTACTTCATCATTATTAAAAAAGATAATTATTAATAATGAAAATACAAATGAGTTGATTGCTGCAGGTAGAAAAGGAATTTGGAAATCTATCGATGCAGGAAAAACTTGGGTTTCTGTTTACGATTCAACTGTTAATGATTTGGAAATTAACCCAAATGACAACAGAGTTGTTTATGCGGCTACTGCTCAAGGTACATCTGCTGGTAGCGTTGGAGTGATTAAATCAAACGATTTTGGAAGTACTTGGACAGCACTCGAAACCGGAATTCCTGCAAAAGGCCAGATTTCCAGAATTGATATTGCTGTTTCGCCTGCTGACCCTAATTATATTTATGCCTTAAATGTAAAATCAAGCAGAAGCGCTTTTCATAGTCTTTATCAGTCAACCGATGCAGGAAAAACCTGGTCAATGAAATCTGCGTTAGATACGACCAACAATATCCTAGGGGCTTGGGGAGGCGATAGAGATGACGTTTACGGTCAAGGGACTTACGATTTAGTTCTTTTGGCAGACCCTTACGATAAGAATAAAATTTATACTGGCGGAATTAATATCTGGATGAGCGAAAATGGTGGAACAAATTGGTCACAGGTGAGTTTTTGGATTTACGCATTTGGAGAAAGTATTCACGCAGACCATCATTATGCAGATTACAATGTATTGGACGGAAATTTTTATTGGTGCAATGATGGAGGAGTTTATAGAACTTCATCAATTAAACCTGGTGACCAAAATTGGGTAAATCAGTGGATTGACAGAAATTTAGAAAAAGCAAAAGATGGCGCTCCTGTTTATAAATTCCCAACGGTTTGGGAAAATCTAAGTGGTGGACTTGCCATCACAGAATTTTACAGAATTTCATTGATGAAAAATAAAGATAATGTACTTGCTGGTGGTTCTCAGGATAATTCCTGTTATTATTATAATAATGGTAATTGGCTCAATTATATTCCAAATTATGACGGTATGGAAGCAATGATTGACAATGATAATCCAGATGTTTTCTATGGAGTATGGCAAAATGGAGGTCTTTGCAGAACAAAAGATGGTGGCAAAACATTACAAACTTATCTTGCAAGTAGCACTCAAGAATACGGATTGTGGGTTACTCCAGTTGCAATGGATTCAAAAGATGCGAATACTATTTATATTGGTTATAGAAATTTATGGAAATCAACAAACCAGGGCGACAATTGGACAAGAGTTTTAAATTTTGATTCAACAGCTTTTACTTCATTCAATAATAGACAACTTTCAATAGTAAAAACATCATATAATAATTCTGATTATTTATGCGCATTCAAAGAATCTACTTATTATCAGGATACAAGCAAAGCTTGGGTAAGAACACCAGGTCAGCTTTGGATAACAAAAGATGGATCAAAAACCTGGAAAAGATCTATAAATGGTTTACCAATCGATACGTTAGATATAATCAGCATTGAATACGATAGAACAAATCCGAACATTATGTGGGCAGGATTTTACTATTATTATAACCGAAATATTAATTTATATATGACAACTGATGGTGGCGACAATTGGAGCGATGTTTCCAGAGAAATGCCAAATGGATTGAGATTAAGAGCAATTGTTCATCAACCTGGAGACAGAGAATTAATCTATTGTGGCACAAATAAAGGCGTTTATGTAACCGAGAATAATTCAAAGCTTTGGTTGCCATATAATGATAATCTTCCAAATTGCATCATTAATGATTTAGAAATTAATACACGTACCAATGAGCTTTATGCCGGAACTTATGGAAGAGGGGTTTGGAAAACAAACTTATTAATAAATGATGTAAAGGAAATTAAACCAGAAGATAATATCTCAATTTATCCAAATCCAACTGAATCTCAATTTAATATAAAAATGACAAATCAAATTGTCGGTTCATCAGCAAATCTGCAAATATTGGATATTAGAGGAATAGAATATTTTTCTGAAAATTTAACTTTAGTTAATTCAGATTTCAATAAAGAAATAAAGCCAAATTTAGAAAGCGGTATTTATTTCATAAAATTAGAATTAAATAATAAGAAATATTATAGCAAATTGATAATTCGCAAATAGGAACTTTGGTTTTAATGAAATGACCTCGTCTTACCCCACCCTATCCTTCGACAGGCTCAGGAACCGTTCCTCCCCTTGAAGGGAGGGACTTAAAGAGAAGATAATTTCGAAATAAAGAATTAATTGGTATGTCATGCCGCACTTGATGCGGCATCTATCTTTTTCCTAATTCCCCCTCTATCAAGAGGGGGCAGGGGGTGTGTCGTTCGAATATTTAATATCTTTGGTCAATCCCAAAAAACTACCCCGCCCTAACGGGCACCCCTTCAAATTGAAGGGGAAGTTAGAAAAAAACATCTCAAATTTAATATTCCACCATCAATTTTCCCCTCCTTGGCAAGGAGGGGTCCCTGAATTTTTATTCAGGCGAGGTGGTTATCTTCAAAAAATACATTGAAGTTAATAAAAAAAGTGTTAATTTTGGTTTGAAAGATATTAGATATTGGAGAAATAAATGAAATCATTAATTAAAAGTATAGAATTACTTATTATTTGTTTTCTATTAACATCTTGCCTTACAAATGAGGAGATTTTTGTAAAAAAGGTAATGGAGAATCCTGACAACTATGAAGAATTATTGAAAAACACAAAATATAATTTGAAGTATCTTAAAAATTTAGATACTATTGGATTAAAATTTCATATTAAAACAATTAAAGAATATATGGAATTAAGTAAAAATACAAGAACTGTTTATTCTTATAATAAATCTTCAGTTTACTACCCATTTGAAAATGATAGTTGTAAAAGGATATTTATTTATTTTAGTAATAATGCCTTTAATTTATTTTTTAGCTTTTATGAAAATAAAGAAGGAGTTATTTATTACACTAGTGTATCATTGTTTCCATTAGGAGAAGATTAATTTTTTAGTGACTATACCGCCCCCACACAATGCAGCCGCGGCATTACGACTGCACTATTGGGTATAACTCCTGAGCTTATTGAAGTATGAGGGCATTTTCAATTGACAAGATGACTTTCTAAATCTCCGCTTTTGAATCCATAAGAATTTGCTACATATTCTTTTGAAAAAGCAAAGCCCATTTGGGTGATTTTTATATCTCGTTCAATTCTTTGAGTATTTTCTGCATCATTAATAATAAGATTGAATATTGGCATTTTCTCATTTGGAAAATTTAGCTCAAATATCATTTTTATTATTTTATTGATAAATGTTTCCACCAAACGAGCATCACTCAAGATTACTTCTTTTCTGATTCTGAAGTGAATTTCAGTTGCGGCATAAGAGCCAATATCGATTTCTGTTGTTAGTGTTTGCGATAATATTGCTTTAGAAATTTCGGTATTGCAGAATTTTAACAAATCTCTAAATAGCTCTGAAGAAGTTGATTTTGCTGCTTCTTTGAATTCAACATTAATGTCCGATGGTGCTACTATTACCGCATCTTGTGCCATCAAATTAAGTGAATCTGCGAATTTTTCAATCTCGTCTTGAGTTGTGCCTCTTTGGTATTGTCCCATAATCAATGGTGAACCGAATTTTTCGATGAAATTTAACCAAATTTTCAATCCACCATTTTTAAATGTTACAGGATAAAAGCATTTTGAAAGTAGAGAATGCCCATAAGGATTGATTGAATTGGCTTCGTATCCAGCTACTAATATCTTATATGCTGATAATTCTTCATTATTTATCATTGAATTGCTTAGCTTAATATTTCCATTTTTGTCAAAAATGAATAGCTCTTGGAGTCTTGGAATTATTCTTTCAGGTAAAATTATTTTTTGTTTGTCTTCTGATAATTTCCAAATTATCTCAAATGGCTGAAAACCAAAAAGTGGTGCTTCGAGTATATCGCGAGTTAATGCAAATACGTCTATTTTTTTGAGGAATTCAGAAATAATTCTATAAATGCCTTCACTAGATTCGTTTTGGATTAATGCCCATTCGAGCGACATAAGTCCGCTTTTTCGACTTTGGATGCAACTCCAAACGTGAGGGTCATTTTTTAAATCTCTCAATACTTGATAGCGTCCGAGATTTGTTCTTAAAATTCTGTCAGGATTTGGCAAAATATTCATCAAATTGCTCAATCCCATATCGTATTTCAGTTCATTAAATAGTGTTTTCATTTCAATATTACTCCTATCAATCCTAAAATTATTCCAATTAAAAATGGTGGTAGAAAATTATACCAACTGATTTCTTTTGCATCATTCTTGCTGATTTGAGCAAATTTCAAAGTATCTTTTTCTGAAATAACAGATAAATTCAGGTCATTTTCTGGATAATTATAATCAATTTTAATCGTATCTTTTTTTATCACAGTATCAATCACTGCCTTAAAAGGGTTAGTAATAATAGTTGTATCTTTTTGATAAATCAGTTTTGGCTTGATTTTGTTGAGTTTAATCGGTTGCCTTGTATTGTCAATATACACTGTGTCAATTTTAATTTTTTCAACTGAATTAATATTCATTTTATAATCAAAGAGCAAATAAGCCAAAATCAATGCTGCAATAATAAGTAAAATATCGAGCGTTATTCTTAAGTTCATAGATGCCCCTCTTTTAAATGCTCAATATATAATTTGGATAGATCTGAGATACGATTGCCAATATCATCTAATCGAATTTTAAGATGATTATCCAAAAATCCGAGTTTCTCTTCGATTAAAGCTAATCTTTGCTCGTGGTTTCCGTGTCGCTTTTCGTCACTGATTTTGCCATTCATTATTTTATCGGTGTTTTTCTTTAGCTCAGCTCTAATTGCGAAATAGAATGAGCCAAGGCCAATTGCCGCAGAAATTAATGCTGGCAATAAATTCATTAAATTCATTTTTTTCCTTTTATAATGTATTATTATATGCTTGAATATTGCCATAAGTATCGCTGGCAGGAGTTAAATCTGCTGTATTATCTTTGGTGATAGCATTGCAGTCGGTTATTGATAATCTTTCGCTATATACTCCATAGTATCCACCAAGTATAAAGCTACTTCTGCAGTCCAATCTTGACATTTCTGTTGCAAAGATGTTGTAGTAATTTCCAGTGAAATATGCTGATTTTGCCACTACATTTGCACCATTTATAAGATAAATTCCATAACCAAGCGAGCCACTTCGGCAACCCGAAATCATGATACCATCAACAAATGCATTGGCTGCAAATACTCTTAAACCTGTTTCGAAATTGCTTATTCCAAAATTTCCGGCACAATTCATTAATCCTTTATTTAAATATAATCCATAAATATTCTGTCCTGTAATAATTGCTCCTTCGATTACTAAGTTTGCAATATCAATCAATGGCGATCTAACTTCAATTCCTGTGGTTGCTGAAAATTTCAGAACTGATTTGATAATCGTAAAGCTACCTGTCATAATGCCAGTTGCGGGATTTCCACGCGAAGTAGTAATAAAGCAAGTTACTCTTTTATTGATGGTATCAACTGCAGTGATTTTCCAAACACCTTTGATTAAAAGCAAGTTAGTTGATGGAGTTTTAATCATAATATAATTTCCAACTTCAATATTAGTAACGTCATTCACCACAAAAACAACAGAATAACTTCCCGAAGTACCAGAATAGCTATAGAGATTCGTAAAATTTGCAGAATATGTGTTTTTTCCATAAATTCTGATTCTTTCTGAACAAGGATGATTAATAACAATCGTTGAAGTGCTAGTAAATATGCCGTTTTCAATTTCAATATTTACCAAAACACTTGGCATTATCCATTTATTTGCAATGGACTGCAATGCATCGCTTAATGTATTGAATGTAGCGATATTATCAACTGTTCCTGACTTAACTGTTAGAGTTGTATTTACATTTATGCAATTCAAAAAAGCAGGAAGGTCAGCCCAGATATTACTAATTCCATCATTTTTTAAATATTTTCCTGCCTGCCCGGAAATTCCAGGCAGGTGGATTAATGAATCACCTATGTGATTCTGAATATTTGAGTTTTTTGGTTCATATAAATTGTTATGCTCGTGATTTAAGTCGCTTTTTGAATTAAATTGAGTTTGCAAATCGGCTTGCATATTCAATTCGCCCTGAATACTGCCCCAATACGTAATTTGCTGTACTGGAGCTGAATTCGATTGAAAGTATAAGTGTTTTATTGGCATAAATCAGACTCCAGTAATCGAAATACTTGCCGAAAATTTCCCAGCTGTAATTCCATTTTTAATATATTTTATTTTTACATATTTAATATAGGGGTCAATCAGATAAATCATAATATCATCGGAATTGCTAGCTGTTTCAATTATAAAGTTATCTGCCAATGACCAGTTTTCGCTGTCAATACTTGAATAAATGATAATTTCTCCATCAAGAGTTCCAATGCACTCTGACCAAAACAAAGCGAGTGATGAGGCACTTTGCAAGATTTTTTCCTCGGATAAATTATTTCTAAATAACTCAATTGCATCTGATTCGAAATCGCCAGACATTGGCTCATCAAAAAATATTTCGTTAATCATTAAATCCTACCATTCCTCTAATTGTTAATATTCCTAATTGGTGATAGATATTCCTTTTTTTGAAGAATACGCCTTGTTTCCCAGATGATTTATCTGAAGTATTAAAAGCAATTGTCGTAACCCATCCACTTTTACCAATTAGATAAATTCTTTCAATATGACCATTAATTTTATTGGGGGCTCGCCAAATGATAAAGCTATTCTTAGTCGGCAAATATGCTTTTTTAATCCCATTTTTAATCGCAAAATTAAAGCAGGAATTAGCTAAACCAGATTTTGGAATTGGAATTGAATCATAATTCATTTTTAATTTCAAGCAAGCATTTTTGAATGACCAATACTGAGCTGCATAGCAATAAGCTGAATATTTTGGAATTCCAACAGCTGATTCATATTTCTCAATTTCTTTTCCATCATTTCTATTAGATAATTCAGTAACCCCTATTTGGGATAATGCCACATTTTCTGATTCTATCAAAAGCGCTGAATTACAATTCATTACATATTTAGTTTGCGAATTGAGCGATGTAAACCCCAAGCACCACAAAGCCAACAAGCAAATGCACAGCGAGGAATATCGACCCAATAATGTTTGTTTTTTCATTTATTCCTCCAGATAATTCATTTATAAAATCTACTTTTGTATATGCAAATAGTGCAACACCTGAAAGAGCTATTGCAAGACTTTCGAAAGTAAATATCATTAAAATTGTTTTGAATTCTGCAATTGTCGGATAGAGCAATAGCAACGATATTGCGGCAATCAAGCTCCAGCTTGAGTGCCTCGCTATAAAATTCTGGAATTTATTCATTTTTTTTCCTTTTGTTATTATTATTTAAGAAACACACCCCCTAGCCCCCTCTTAATAGAGGGGGAAAAAGTAAAATCTTCCTCTTCTCTTCAAGTCCCTCCCTTTTATGGGGAGGAACGGTTCCTGAGCCTGTCGAAGGATAGGGTGGGGTTGGTCGAGTACGTATTTTTTAAAGTAGATTCCTACTTTCGCTCAGAATGACATCCCTATTAATAAATCCCATCAAGAAGATCATCATCAAAAATTCTTTCTTTTGAGTTGAATTTGATTAGTTCATAATTATCAAGTTTAATAACTCCCTTGCTGAGCTGTTCCAAGAGCTTTGCAGCATTGTTTTTTCTCCAGATGATTGTATTGGGTAATGATGTTTTACCAAATGCATTTTCATAAAGAAATGAAATTGAAATATCGAGCGAAATTTTCTTCAGGATTTTCATTCCCGAATCAGTTAATGGCAAAGTGTAACGTCCTAAGATATACGAATCGATTATCCCTTCTGCCATATCTGATGCGTGCTCAATCCTTTCAATATTTATCGTTAATCCTGTTGGGTCGCCAGTTATTCTGGCAAGTTCCGTTGCTGAAAATTCTTTCATCAAATCGCTTAAACCACTATATGCCATTTTTTCACCTTATGGAACTAATTTTACTCTGATAAATCCAGCTGTGGCGATTGTATCCAAAGCTCTACCATTTACTGCAGCACCACCACCACCTGCTTGAATTGCTTTGCCATGTGCATCTGAGGTGATATCCATTCCTGCACTAATTCCTGTGGCTGTTTCAATTATTGCAGTTCCCAAAGTGATAGCAGAGATTAGTTCATTGTTCATCCAGCTCACTTCAGTTGCACCAAAAGCTCTTGCATCGCCTTCGCATAGTCCACCATCATATCCAACAAATCTATTTGCTGGTAAATCCTCAGTTGACTTTATTGAAAGCATTTGCAAAGGTTGATAAGATTTATTACTTTTTCCCATTTTTTTTCTCCTTATAAATTAGTATTTGAGATTAGAAATCCTGCATCAGCAGCTGTTACTTTAATTGCATAATTATCAGTACATCTTACTACTTTAAGCTTTCCGCCATTTTCATAATAAGAATCAATTTCGGGTTTGCCCTCTCTCTGAAGTGTATATCCGAAAGATGGATTATACTCGCTTCTCTTTGCTGAATCAGCTCCATCAACATAAGCAAGAATTATATTATCATTCCAAACATCATTGAAAACTTCGCTTTCATTTGAATAAATGCTTAAACCAACTTTAATTTGAGGAATATCCAAAAGCTCACTCAAAATTGGTAATGTTGCTTTTGCTAAACCAGAGTATTTTATTTTTTCTAAAAGTTTTGGATGACTCAAAAGAGCCTGATAAACAGCATCGCCCATAACCATTGTATTTGGATAATGTCCGATTTTTGTCCTTACTTTTGTCATACAATCTCTAATAATTGCAATTGGATCAGCAGAATTTGTATAATCATTAAAATATGAGTTAGATGGAACTGCATATTTTTGAGAAGTTGAATAATTTGATGGATTTTGCACGAAATCAGCAGCTTCTTTTTCTTTAGTTAGCAACATTATATCCATTAAATTCTTCGCTATCACTTGTTCATAGCGAATGAAATCTGCAGACTCTTCTTCTTCGAGGTAATCAAATGAAGTTTCAACGTCTCGCTCCTGAGTTTCAAAATTGATAAAATTCAAATCTATTCCAGAAATTCTATTCGAATTCGCTCTAATAGCTCTATCTAAAGTTCTGCTCAAAAAAGCTTCTCTGCCGAAAGTTGGGATTTTCCCTTTCAATTTGCTCACTTTTACTGTTGGAAAGAGAGCTTCGGCAACAAAAGTTGAATTGCTATATCCTTGTGCAATAGTGGTTAAAACTGGATCAACCATTCTTAAATTATCTGTTATATTTGGCATAATTTTCCTTTTTTTATTTGTTATTAATAAAGCTTAGAGATTTCAAAACAGCTTCCTCATAAGAAAGCATTGGCTCAATAGATTGCAATGATTTTGCGGCGTTATGAATTTCCATTCTATCTTGATTGAAGTTCTTTGGAGTTAACTTATAATTACTTTCCTGAATTGGATTAATCAAAATTTCTGATGTGAGATTTTGATTATTCTTGGATGAAATCAAATTCTTCAATTTGTTAGTAAATGATTGATTTTCTGAATTGTCAGCAAAATCAGTTGATGAAAAATCCCTTTGGTAAGCCAATTCCATCAAATCAATTACATCGCCAACCTGAGCTGGAGCAATTTTTGGAGATTTCTCATTTAATAGCGCATTTGCATAACTTCTAAATTCGGCAATTCGCTTTTCTTTCTCTAATAATTTGATTTGGTCATTTAGCTTTTGATTTTCATCTAAAATCTTAGCAAAATCAACAGATGAATCATTATTCATTTCATAAGAAAATTCAAGTTTTTTCAATTCCTTAACGGCTGGTGCAACAGCACCTAAAAATCCGATATGTTTCAATTTCATATCGTCATAAAGTGAAATCGAAATATTCTTAAAAGCTCCATTTTGCAAATCTTCTGCAAAGTCAGAACTTATCAATTCAATGTCAGCTACTAGTTTGTCGCCACGTCTTGCAAGTTTATTCACCCAACCAACTGCTGGATCATCATTCTTTGGGTGACCTTTAACAGCCGGTGCCTGATAAGATTTATCGCTTTCGATTAATGAATTATAATCATAAGCAATTTTATCTAGGTCTGCTTCCGTATAGTTTTTCTTGATTCCTGATGAGTCAGTATGCTCACCAGAAGAAAATACTTCAAACCACATTTGTACTCCTTTTTGTTTTTTTATAAATTATTTATTTGTTAATATGAACCCCACCCAATCCTTCGAAAGGCGTAATTGCTTGATTTCGGAGAACCCCACACTATTCTTCGAAAGGCTATATTGCTTGGCCTCGTAGAACCCTACCAAATGGCATCAAAAAGCGTCATTTCGAACGAAGTGAGAAATCCAGAGATTACGTTAGTCGTTGATTTTCTGGATTCTTCGCTATGCTCAGAATGACTAAACAATTATTATTTTATACTTTTGAAATAACCTCCTTGAAGAGAGTATTGATTTACAACTTTTCTTTGCAATAATTTCAATGAACATTCATATTTTTTACACTACAAAATTAAGGATGAATAGAGCTTAGCTAATGGAAAGCATATTGAAAATGAATCTATATTATTTAAATGAGAATTTTATTCAAAATAAATACTATTTAATCACGACTTTTATAAATTATTACTAATTTTTTAGTTAAGATGATTAGAAGAGATTTTATAAAAACGTCCGGATTGGCTCTGATTGCCCTGCAAATGTCAAAATTTGATTTATTTGCAGCTTCTGCTTTTTCAATTGAAGGTATTCTAAAAAAAGCAGAAAAGGAAAAATGGAGCGCTTTGTCTCTAAATGGTATAATGATGAAGGTTGGCACTGAACTAATTGGTGTCCCTTATGTTGGCGGCACTTTAGAAGGCAATGAAATTGAGAAATGTGTAGTATCGAGCGAGGGACTGGATTGCGTAACTTTTATGGAAACAACTCTCGATATGTCAAGAATCATCAGAAAAAAGAAATTTACTTTAGATGATTTGATTAATGAAGTTACATTTACACGTTATCGCGATGGCAATTTGGCTGGATATGATTCACGTTTACATTATACAAAAGAATGGATTTTGAATAATGTAAAAAAAGGAAATATTAAGAATATTACAGCTGATTTGGGAGGTATTGAATTCAAAAATCAACTATCTTTTATGAGTAAAAACCCTAAATATTATGCTCCATTGAAAGACAATCCAGAAATGGTAAAGAAAATTGCTTCTATTGAGAAAATCGTTAATTCTGTTAAGATTTTATATATTCCAAATGATAAAATCAAAGCGATTGAATCTAAATTGCAATCAGGCGATATTATAGCAATAGCAACTTCCAAAGATGGTTTAGATTATTCTCACGTCGGATTAGTAAATAAAGAAAAAGACAAGATTTCGAGATTTTTCCACGCATCATCCAAAGAAAAGAAAGTTTATCTTGATGTGGCTATCTCGGATTATATGGCTAAAGTTA
>CAIWET010000394.1 GCA_903911805.1 uncultured Ignavibacteria bacterium
AAATGGAGGTTTTATATGCAAGGTGTTCTAGTTAATTCAGATAACGAAAGTTATAATTTAAGATTTGATAAAAGTTTTTTTGATGAAAGACAAATCAAGAAAATTCTTGAACTCATAGAAATTCAAATTTTAGCTGACAAAGTAAATTTTGATGAAAATATTTTAGTTTTAGCAAAAGAAATTAAAACTAAAATTTGGAATAGAGTTAAATCAAAATATCATTTTGAAAATAAAAATTGTAATTGATACAAATATACTTTTTCCTTCCAAAACAAAAAATAAAGTATCCAATTTTAAAAATAATCGTATATAATAAATATTGACTAATAAGTTTCGTCAAGTAATATTGGTATAATTAAATTTGGCAATTGGATAAAATATGAACAAATACAGCAAGATAGGAATTATAACATTATTGATTTTCTCAATTGTGTTTACAGCTTCATCAGAGAACAAAAAAGATAAATCTAAAGATTCTAAACCATCACAAAACTCTTCTCAAGCATTAAGGTCATCAAAGAATGAAACTTTTGGTTATGGCGAAAGGCTTGATTATAAAGTAAAATATTCTTTTGTTACTGCAGGAGAAGGTTATTTTCATATTTTACCAAAACCTTTAACTAGAAATGGTAGAGATTGCTTCGATATTCGTTTTCAGGTAAATTCTCTCCAAAGCCTTGAATGGCTTTATAAGGTTAAGGATAATTATCGCACTGTTCTTGATCAAACCGGAATATTCCCTTGGGAATTTGAGCAAAACGTAAGAGAAGGAAATTACAAACGTGATTTTACTGCTTGGTTTGACCCATATTTGAGCAAAGCTTTTGCCGAGAACAAAGAATATAAAGTCCCTCCTTATTGCCACGATATTGTTTCTGCATTCTATTACGTTAGAACATTAAATCTTGGCGCAATGAAAAAAGGTACAGTGTTTTATCTTCAAAATTTCTTTGGAGACCAAGTTTACAAACTTGGCGTTAAAATCCTTGGAAAGCAAACTGTAGAAGTTGAAGCTGGAAAATTCAATTGCGTAATGATTGAGCCTCTTGTAGTTGAGGGTGGATTATTCAAAAGCGAAGGTCAAATTCTGATTTGGGTTACAGATGACGATAGAAAAATACCTGTTAAAGTATTTACAAAAATATTAATTGGAAATGTTTCTGCTGAATTGGTAAAATTTAGTGGATTGAAAGGACCTTGCAATGCTAAAATTGACTAAAATATTATTCTTTATATTGATTGTTTCTAACTTTGCTTTCGCTCAAAACAAAGAAGAAGCTTTTAACAAATTAAAAACCAAGCTAAGTAACGTAAAGTCCATTAGCTTTTCATTTGACGAGAACGGCAATAAAGGCTCAATAAAAGCCGCAAAAGGTAATAAATTCATTATAATTGCTGGCGATAGAAAAATAATTTCGAATGGTAAAGATTTATGGAATTATTCCACAGCAGAAAAAAAAGTGATGCTCTCGGAATATGAAAACTCATCTTCTATGGCTAATCTTGACGATATTTTTATGAATTTTTCAACAGCATTTAAGCCATTATCTTTAATAAAAGAAAATGCTTCAAATGGCGGCTCTAGTAATGTATTGATTTTACAAAATAATGATGGAAAATCACTCAAAAATATAAGTGAAATCAAAATTTATTCTCAAGGAAATTTCGATGATTTTAGTGCTATCGAAATTAAAAGCAAATCAGGGACAAAGAAATTTGGCATTAAAAATTTACAAATAAATCCAAAAATGAAAGATTCTCAATTCAACTTTGAAGTTCCAAAAGGAGTTGAGTTAATCGATTTACGATAATTCTTCTTATATAACAAAGAAAATAGTAAAAAATTATAAATCCAGAATTACGTCAATATTTCATTATTATAATAAAAAAAATATTTAAAGAATGGCAAAAGAAAGAAATACAATTGTTTGTTCATTTTGCGGCAGACAACAAAGAGAAACTAATGGTATGATTGAAGGTATTGCTGGAGCATTTATTTGCGATAGCTGTACCGGAAAAGCTCACGAGATATTAAGCACAACTAAGGCAAAAGCCTCACCATTCCAAGATAAAATTGGTGATAATTTTCCTAAACCTTCAGAATTAAAAAAGAATTTAGACGAATACGTAATTGGTCAAGATTATGCAAAAAGAGTTCTTTCTGTTGCAGTTTATAATCATTACAAAAGAGTTCGCTCTCAGGAATTAGCAGGAAAAACAAGCGATGTGGATATTGAAAAAAGTAATGTTTTACTTTTGGGACCAACAGGAACTGGCAAAACTTTATTAGCTAGAACATTGGCAAAAGTATTAAAAGTGCCATTTGCTATTGCTGATGCAACTACAATTACCGAAGCAGGTTATGTGGGTGATGACGTAGAAACTGTATTAATCCAACTTTTGCAAAATGCTGATTACAACGTAAAAGCTGCCGAAAAAGGAATCGTTTATATTGATGAGATTGATAAAATCGGTAGAAAAAGCGAATCCTCAAGCATCACAAGAGATGTTTCTGGCGAAGGCGTTCAGCAAGCTCTATTGAAAATATTAGAAGGAACTATTGCTGGTATTCCACCCAAAGGCGGCAGAAAGCATCCTGAGCAAAATTTAATATATTTAAATACAAAAAATATCCTTTTCATCTGTGGCGGTGCATTCGAAGGTATCGATAAGCAAATTGCCAGAAGATTGAAAAACCAAACTATTGGATTTACTGCTCAAAATGAACACATTGAATTGAACACAACTGAGCTTTTGAAAAAAGTTGAGCCAGATGATTTATTGAAATTTGGATTTATTCCAGAATTGATTGGTAGAATGCCTATAATTGCCCCATTGGAAGAATTAACTGACGAGGCAATGCTCAGTATTTTAACAGAACCAAAAAATTCATTAATCAAACAATATAAAAAATTATTGATGATGGAAGGCGTTGAGCTTGATTTTGATAAAGATGCTTTAGACTCAATTGTTAAAAAAGCAAGAGTAAGAAAAACAGGCGCAAGAGCATTAAGAGGAATAGTCGAAGAGGCAATGATTCCTATTATGTTTGAAATCCCTGACGAAATTGATCTAGAAAAATGTTTGATTACTCAAGAAGTGATTAACGAAAAAGAAAGACCTGTTTTGCTTTATCGAACTAAGCAAACAGCATAAAAAAATAAAAAAAAGACGCATCAAAAAATGCGTCCTTTTTTTACCATTTGATTGAGCATTTATTAATTTCTTTTTTTGAGAGTTACTTCAGTAACTTCTTCTTTGCCATTTCTTAAATATTCAACTTTTACTTTGTCGCCTGGTTTCATATTTTTAAGAATTACAGTTAAATCTTGTAAATTTTTGATTTTTACGCCGTCAATTTTAGTGATTACATCTTCATTTAGTAATCCAGCATCTTGAGCAGGACTTCCTGCTGAAGTGCCAGAAATCTTCATTCCATTTGGATTTTCTGCAAAATCAGGAACAATACCAAACCAAACGCCAGAGTGTCTTCCACCGCCACCAGCAGGAGGAGTAGCACCTTCAACTCTTACGTAATCAGGTTTTTTATCATTCTTATCGATATTTCTTATAATTGTTTCTGCATAATCAACAGTTTTAACTAATCCGTCAAAGTTGATTTTTTCCCAATCGTCATAAGGTGAGTGATAGTCATTGTGTACGCCAGTGAATAAGAATAACACAGGTATTCCATTTGCATAGAACGAAGAATGATCGCTTGGAGCAAATCCATCAGAAGATTTTGTAATGCTTAATCCAGAAAGAGTACCGAGTGAATCAACTAAACTTGCAAATTTTGGAGAAGTTCCTGTTCCGAAAACATTCATTTTATTTTCTTTTAATCTGCCAATCATATCAAGATTCATCATAAAAGCAATCTTATCTTTAGGAATTTTTGCATCCTTTACGATTGCGGAACTTCCTAAAAGTCCTAATTCCTCTGCATTGAAATTCATAACAATTACAGGTCTGCTCAAAGGATTATTTTTGAATCTTTCGGCTAATTCCATTACTCCGGCAGTACCTGAAGCGTTGTCATCAGCACCATTATGAATCATTTTAATTTTACCTTTGTAAGTTGATGATTCAGTCCCCCATCCCAAGTGATCAAAGTGAGCACCAACAACAATATATTCTTCGCTTTTTGATTTATCGGTACCGTTAATTACTGCCAATACATTTGGAACATCTTTTAAATCCTTAGCCAAATCAACAGTTAATTTCACTTTTACATTTGGTAAAATAAAACTCTTTGGTTTGAATTTTTTCATTATTTCCTGTTCGGTAGGATATAAATTCATATTCCTTGGAAATATAGTGGATAAGCTTGTTCTATTCGCTTGGATTGCAATTATGCCTGTATTATTAAAATTGCGGTCATAATAAAGTGGATAAAGCAGATTTGAAGAATCACTATTTAATTTAACAAAAATTACTCCAATTGCACCGTGTTCACGAGCATTTAAAATTTTGTAATTAAAATTAGAAAAATCTTCTAATTTGGAATACATTGGTTTGCCTTCGGCAGAATCCGAGAGGATAATTACAATCTTACCCTTTACATCAATATTTTCATAATCATCATATTTGCTAGTTTTATTAGTTGTGCCAAAGCCAACAAATGCTAATTCACCTTCAACTGAGCCGTTGTCGGAAAATCTCATTGGAATATAATCAGTTCCCACTGTCCAATTGCGTTTTTGATTCTTCCAATATTCTTTTTCAACACCAGGGCGTTCCACAAGTACGTCAAAAGATGCAGAATTATTTGCTCCGAACTTAAGTCCAGAAGTAAAAGAAAAATTCAATTTATAATTTCCACCAACTAAAGGATTGATGCCCAAAGCTTTATAGTGATTGATAATAAAGTCGGCGGCATCGTCATTGCCTTTAGTTCCAGGGAATCTACCTTCTAATTTATCGTCTGCCAAATACTTTACATAATTGGATACTTTCTCAACTGAAGTCTGAGAAAAAGCACTATTTGAGATAAGAAATGCTGCAACAAAGCAGTTAAAAATTAGTGTTTTCAAAAATCTATTCATAAAAATCCTAAAATAACAAAATAATTTATTCAAAATTAATAAATTCTCTTGAATTTCGGACAGTTAAAATATGAATATTTTGATTTTCAATGCGATAAATTATTCTATAATTACTATAAACTATTTCTCGAAGTTTTTCTTGATTCAATTCGGGTACAATTCTTTCTGATTTTGGGAATTCACTTAATCTATGAGTTTTAACAAATAGATTTTGAGCAAAAATCTTAGCATTTACTGGATTATCTATTGAAATATAATCAACAATATCTTTAATCTTTTGAATTGCTAATTTTGACCATAAAATTTTATAACTCATTTAATATAAAAACTTTAGCATTGTCATTTGTTAAAAAATCACCATTTTTAATTTGTTGGTCAGCAAAAAGTAATTCTTCTAGTATTTGATTTTTTTCTAAAATGTCATTATAATTTGAAATGTCAATTGGAACTTTTGAATTTAAATTCTCAATTCCTGAGATTGTAATATTAATATCCTTATTTTTAAAATTAGATTTTATTGAATTTATAAAATTTTAATCAAGTGAATCTGCATTTGTATTATAAGTTGTAGTCATATAACTCTCCT
>CAIWET010000395.1 GCA_903911805.1 uncultured Ignavibacteria bacterium
AAAAATAATACAATGAAGAAAAATATTATGATTAGAAAAAATATAATGATTAGTTATGCTAAAAAGTTTGGATTAAGTAGCTATTTAGTCTTGCGAATTATTTTAAATTTAATTGTTAAAACATCTAATTATAAAAACAGTTCTTTTTTTTATTAAATAAAATAGCTATTTTTGTAATCTTTTTATTGGTAAAAATAGGTAAAAATGGAAGAGAAACTTTATTCAATCATAGAGCGTTTTAAATTTATTGAGGATCAAATAAATGATCCAGAAATTTCTTCAGACATACAGAAATATAAAGAACTATCTCAAGAAAAAAAACAATTGCAGCCCATAGCTGAAGTTGCATTTAAATACCTTAAGTTAATTGATGACTTAAGGAATAACAAAGAGATGATTGATTCACCTGATGTTGAATCAGAATTGAAAGATATGGCTCAAGAAGAAGTCAATTTTCTTAATGAAGAAAAAGAAAGGATTGAAGAAGAAATAAGATTTTTATTAATTCCAAAAGATCCTAATGATACTAAAAACTGTATTTTTGAAATCAGAGCTGGTACAGGTGGAGACGAAGCAGGTTTATTTGCAGGTGATTTATACAGAATGTACCAAAGATATTCCGAAATAAAGGGTTACAAATTGGAATTAATTGATTTTAACGAAAGCGAACGTGGCGGATTTAAGGAAATTGTTTTTTCTTTGTCCGGCGATGGAGTTTTCGGTTCAATGAAATTCGAAAGTGGTGTTCATAGAGTTCAAAGAGTTCCTGACACTGAAGCTAGTGGAAGACTTCATACTAGCGCTGCAACTGTTGCTGTATTGCCAGAAGCTGAGGAAGTTGATGTAGATATTAGAGATGAAGACGTGAGAACTGATATTTACCGTGCAGGCGGAAAAGGCGGTCAGAATGTAAATAAAGTTGAAACCGCAGTAAGATTAGTACATATTCCTTCGGGAATCGTTGTTACTTGTCAGGACGAAAGGTCTCAGTTGAAAAACAAAGATAAAGCTATGAAAGTGCTTAGAACAAGACTTTATGAAATGCAGTTAGAAAAGCAAAATAAAGAAATTTCATCAGCTCGTAAATCAATGGTTAGATCTGGAGATAGATCCGAAAAAATCCGTACATATAATTTTCCACAAAATAGAGTAACTGACCATCGTTTAGAAGGTGATGCAAAAAATTATCCTTTAAGAGAAGTAATTGATGGTGGATTAGATAACGTTATCGAAAATCTTAAAATGGCTGAAAGAGCCGAAATTTTAATGGCAGGAATAAGTTAAAAATGCTCGATAGAAATTCCCTAAAGAAAATATTCAGTAATATCGCAATTCTCCTGGAAATAAAAGGAGAATTGCCATTTAAAACCAAAGCATATCAAAATGCTGCTGAATTATTATCGAATAATGAAATTGATTTTGATTTACATTTAGAAAACAAATCTCTAAAATCTATTCCTGGAATTGGCGATGCTATTTCAAAAAAAATAATTGAATTTGCAGAAACTGGAAAAATGGAATTTTATGAGAATTTAATTCTTGAATATCCAGCTGATTTAGTCAAAATAACAAAACTTGCTAAAATTGGCATTAAAAAAACTGCTCAAATTTTTAAAGAATTAGGAATTTCGAATATTGATATTTTAGAAAAAGCCTGTGAAGAAAATCAAATAGCATCCCTAAAAGGATTTGGAGAGAAAACTCAGGAAAATATTCTAACATCCATCTCTCATACTAAAGCTTCAAAAGGAAGATTTCTTCAAAACAGAATTGTTGAAGATACTTTTAAATTAATTGATAAATTAAACAACCTTGGGATTTTTAGTAAAATAGAAGTTTCTGGTGAACAAAAACGATTTTCGGAGATAATTGAATCTGTAGATTTAATAGCTGAAAATAAAAATATAGAATCCTTCGATTTAAATATTTTAAATGAATTTCTTCCAGAATTAATCCAAAATACAGAGAAAATATTAAAAATAAAACTCAATTGCTTTTCTGAATATCCTTGCTATTTGTATGTAGCAAGCAAAAGTGCTTTTTACCTATTGAACCACGAGTTATCTTCTTCTAATGAGTATTTAAGAGCTTTCAAAGAATATTCCAAAGAGCAAAATATTAAATTTAATGCTGATAGCATTGTTATCGACGATAATAAATATTTGATAAATTCTGAAGAAGATATTTACAAATTAATTGACTTATCTTTTGTACCTGCAGAATTAAGAGAAAATAATTTTGCAATCGAAAAAGCGAAGAATAATAATATTCCAAAATTGATAGAAAATGAAGATATGAAGGGCATTCTTCATATGCACACAATTTGGAGTGATGGAAACAATACTGTTCGCGAAATGGCTTTAAAAGCAAAAGAATTAGGCTTTGAATATGTTGGAATTTCTGACCATAGCAAATCTTCAGTTTATACAAACGGATTAAATGAAGAAAGAATAATTCAGCAACATCAAGAAATAGATTTACTAAATAATGAAAATTTAGGAATTCATATTTATAAAGGAATTGAATCCGATATATTGCTAGATGGATCATTAGATTATTCAAATGATGTGCTCGAAACTTTCGATTTCGTTATTGCTTCAGTCCATTCATCATTTACAATGCCTAAAAAAGAAATGACCAAAAGAATTTGCACTGCTTTAAAAAATCCTTATACAATGATGTTAGGTCATCCAACAGGAAGATTATTACTATCAAGAGCCGGATATGAATTGGATATTGATGAAATTATAGATACCGCTGCAAAGTTTGGAAAAATTATCGAGCTAAATTCAAATCCATATCGACTTGATTTGTCCTGGCAGAATATTATTAGAGCAAAAGAAAAAGGCGTAATGATTTCAATTAATCCAGATTCACACAAAAAAAGCACATTATCAGATATTTATATTGGAGCAGGAATTGCTCGAAAAGGTTGGATTGAAACAAAAGATGTTTTAAATACGTTTAATTTGAAAGATTTTAATCAATATATAATTGACTTTAAAAATAAAAGGAAAAACAAGATATGAAAAAGATATTATTAATTTGTTTATTTTTTGTATTAAGTATAAATGCCATTTCTCAAACTGAGAATCAACAAAATGAAATAAATAAGATTAGAATATTTGTATCTAAAGTAGAATTTGGTCCATCAGCTGAAGAAATCGGTATGGGAAAAATTGAAGCTGCATTATTATTAGCAGGTAGATTAACTGGAAAATATGAAATTATACCTTTTAATATGTCTGACTCAATTGTCACAGCGTTAACAAAAAATAAAAAAGAGCCAACTGCTCAAAAAGTTGCTGATGCTTTAGATGCCCAAAAAATCTGGACAATTAGAGTTGATAGATTAGAAAATATGATAAGAACCAATATTTCTCAAATAGATTTAAAGTCAAAAAAGAAAAAATCAGGTATTGGATATTCTTTAATTAATTATTTTGAAGAAAAAACAAACAAAAGATTTTACGACCCAACAATTTTAAAGTGTATTCAAAGATCATTTGCATCAGTAGTTTCTGATACCACACTTTTTGCTCAAGCAACAGATAAAATTAAGGTTTATCCTGCAAAACCATTAGTTGTTGGTGGAATTAATTTTGTTGACGATAAAAACTTTCCAAAATGGGATATATTCGAAAAGAAAATGACTGTTTCTTACGAAGCTTGCGAATCAATGATGCAAGTATGCGATGCACAAAATGATATTTGTGCTTATGATTTGCAATCAAGAGATTCAATTTATGCTATGTTTGGCTATCATTTAGTAGAAAATTATCATTTACCTACAACAATTGAATTAGAAGCATTGAATAAATTAGAAGTTGATTATTTCCTTACTGGTTGGGTTCAACGCAATAAGGATGGTGCATATCTTGAAATCCTATTATATAAATTAAATGGAAAAGGCAAGATAATGACATTAGTAAAATCTGATAATGCGACCATATCTAAAGATGATTTAAAAGAATTCCAAGCTGTTGTAAAAAATCTAAGTGGAAATGTTTTCAAAAAATAAATTTTGATACTAACACAAAATTCAACATCCAAGATGTTTGATTTTGAAATATAAAATATTAAATAAAAGACAGGCATTAAACCTGTCTTTTTTATTATTATATTAATCT
>CAIWET010000396.1 GCA_903911805.1 uncultured Ignavibacteria bacterium
AATAAAACTAAAAAAATATTTATGCAAAATTAACTATTTTTGAGGTAATATTATTGCAAAATAAGTTAATTTTGCAATATTGATTAGGAATTAATGAAGAATTATGGCATTTAAAATATCGCTTAGAGTAAGATTATCTTTTTGGTACACAGCTACTGTAGCTTTAACCTTAGCTGCTTTTGGAGCTTATACATATTTTGCACTTTCAAGAGAATTGCATTCTAATCTAGATGCTTCGCTTGGCAAAGTTGCAATAACTTTAGAATATATTATTTCTAAGAATCAGTTGCAATCCGATAAATTATTGGAGAAACCCAAAAATCAGAAACCTAAAGATTCAGATGAGAGATTTTCAATTTTCAAAGAAAATGAAAAGAATAGAATTGTTGGTCCAATTAGACCTTCATTGAGTAATAGAATTGAGACTGATGAAGATAACGATATTGTTCTATCAGCTGTTTATGAACATATTTTATTAAATCCCAAAAACTATTATATTCAGATATCTGATACAAATAATGTCATTATTTGGAAAACAAGAAATTTACAAAAAGACTCATTGCCTACATTCTCAGCAAAAGAATTAGAAAATAGTGCTGATTCTAGTAAAACGCGAGATGCGCATTTACCTAATAAAGAAGTTGTTCCTTTAAAATATCAACCATTGGGTATAGAAATTGATTCAATTTTCCATGATTTTGTTATTGATAAACAGCAAATAAGACTGTTTACCAAGCGAACAAATAATGCTACAATTACTGTTGGATATTCTATGGAAGAAATAACCAACAATTTAAATCAATTATTTGCTATTCTCTTGATTTCTTTCCCATTAGTTATACTTGTTTCATCAATTGGTGGTATGGTTTTATCAAGATTATCTTTGAGACAAATTGATGAAATTACTCAATCAGCTGATGAAATAACAGCAACGAACTTATCAAAAAGATTACCAACTTTAGATACAAAAGATGAAGTGGGCCATTTGACACGAACTTTAAATAAAATGATTGAAAGATTAGAACATCAATTTAATCAAATCAAACAATTTACTTCTGATGTTTCACACGAATTAAAAACGCCATTGACAATTCTGAGAGGTGAATTAGAAATTTCACTTCATAGGCAAAGAACTCCAGATGAATATGAAATTGTTATTGCTAGTGCTCTTGATGAATGCATTCGCTTAACTAATGTTGTTGAAACATTACTTGAATTATCAAGAGCGGATACTGGTCAAATAAATATGAAATTGACTAAAAATAATTTATCAATATTAATGTGTGATGTGGTTGAAGATATTCAAATTCTAGCTGAAATAAAGGACCAAACAGTAAGCTTTACTTTTGAGCCTGATGTAGAAATCTTTTTTGATCAACCAAGAGTGCATCAAGCATTATTGAATGTTATGGAAAATGCAGTAAAATATACACCAAAAAAAGGTGAAATTGAAATTATATTACAAAAAACTGATGGAGGGGCTGAAATTATTATTACAGATTCAGGAATTGGAATTCCAAAAGAAAGTATTCCATACATTTTTGATAGATTTTACAGAGTTGATAAAGCTAGAGCAAAAAATATTCAAGGATTTGGACTTGGATTAGCAATCGTTAAGTGGATTGTAGATTCTCATAAAGGATATATTTTGGTTAATAGTGAAGTTGGCTCAGGAACCGAATTTGTAATATTCTTGCCAAATAATAGTTAGTAAAAAGGGGTGGAAATAGAATATTTTCACCCCTTTTTACCATTTGATTAATGAGCATTGTACTCTGTTTTAAATGCTTCAGCTCCAGCTTTAGTAGCATCTTTAATAGTATCATATTTATTGGAAATAGTTTCTTTAGCAGAACCAGCTTTAACTTTGGCATCTGCTAAAATCTTTTCAGCATTTTCTAATAAATCACCTGCTTGTTTTTTTGCAGAATTAATTATTGTTTGTGCTTTTTCTTTTCCTTCATTAACCATTTCACTTACTTTAATGCCTAAATCTGATTCAACTTTTGTAAAGTAATCAGAAGCTTTTACATAGTATTCACCACTTTTTTCAGCAATGTCTCCACGTAATTCTTTACCTGTTTTAGGTGCTAATAATAATGCTGTGATTGCTCCTACTGCTCCACCAATTAGTGCGCCAACTACAAAACCTCTAGTGTAGCTATTTGTGTTATCTTCCATTTTAAATACCCTTTCTAAATATAATTTACCATTTTTCTTCTAAAATTATTGGTTTACTTTTAGCAACCAAAATACAATCTATTAATTCTCTGACGGCTCCATTGCCACCTTTATTTTCTAATATTAAATCTGCTATGTTTTTTATTGACTGAATACTGTCGCTAGGACAAGCAGAAAGTCCACATATTTGCATTGAATGATAATCATTTACATCATCTCCAATATATGCAATTTCATCTAAATTACAATTGAAATATTCTGCAAGGCTTAAAGTATCTTCCTTTTTTTGTTTGGATCCAAGAAGAATTTTTGAAATATTTAATTTTTCACCTCTTTTAGTAACAATCTCGGAAGATTCACTTGTTATGATCGCAGATTTTAAACCATTTTTATGCCAAAGAACAATACCCATACCGTCACGAATATTAAACGATTTAAGTTCTTCTCCATTTTTAGAGTAATACGTTTTTGCATCAGTTAAAGTTCCATCAACATCCATAATTAGAACTTTTATTTTCTTCATTTTTGCTATAATTTCATCACTTATCATTTATCTTGTCCATAAATTGAAAATTTTATGATAATTTTGAAAAGTAAATTAAGGAAAAAGTATTAATAAATAAAATAAAATGGTAATTTTATGGAAAAATTCTTAAATGTTCATCTTAAAATTTATGAAGAAGATTATGAAATAATGGTTGCATATCTAAGCGAAATGCCCTTTTGTGGTATCGAAGAAAGATATGATGAATTAATTGTAACTTTTAATGTAAATGATTATAACGATGATATCAGAAATGAAATTAAAGAAAATTTAGAAAGTTTTAATTCGGATTATATAATAATCAAAGAAGAAATGATTGATGATAAAAATTGGAATGAAGAGTGGGAAAATCAAATTGAACCGATAATAATTAATGACGATATTGTTATTACCCCTGATTGGAAACAAGACCAATTAAATCATAAATTGAAATTATTAATAAATCCTAAAATGTCTTTTGGAACTGGACATCACGCCACAACAAGATTAGTTTGCAGAATGTGTTTAGATGTTATTACCCCTGATACTTTTTGGGTTGATGCTGGTACTGGAACAGGTGTTCTTGCTATTTTAGCTGCCAAATTAGGAGCAAAACCTATTTTAGCTTTTGATAATAATATGTGGTCAATAGATAATGCAAAAGAAAATGTATTAATGAATGATGTTGAGGATATTGTAAAAGTTGAATTGGCAGATATTGATGAATTTATTATACCTGAATGTGATGGTATATTAGCTAATTTATTTAGACATTTACTCATTGATTCATTTCCCAAATTTTATCAGGCATTAAAAAATAAAAATGGAGATTTATTGGTTTCGGGAATTTTAGTTTATGATAAAGAAGAAATAATTGAGCATGCTTTAAAAAATGGTTTTAAATTAATTAAGGAGATACTTGAAGATGATTGGACAGCAATTCACTTCAGAGCCTAAATTTATAGCTGGAATCGATATTGGAACTAATACAATTTTGATGAGTATTGCAAAGATTATTGATAATAATTTTGAAATTATTGAAGATCAACATTCGATTGCAAGGTTAGGAGAAGGTGTTTCAAAAAATGGTTTCATTAATAATAATGCAATCAAAAGAGCTAAAGATATTTTAATTAAATATAAAGATACAATTGACAAATATCAAAATATAAAAGTAATCGCTTGTGGTACAAGCGCATTAAGAGATGCAACTAACAGAGAATTAGTAATTGATGAATTGTCAAAGATTATTAATTCAAGAATTAAAGTAATTCCTGGTGAAATTGAAGCCGGTTTAAGTTATATAGGAGCAATTGATTCCCCTGCAAAGTGCTTAATGATTGATATTGGTGGAGGTAGTACAGAATTATCTGTTGGAAATAACTTTAAAATCGAATCAAGAGTTAGTTTTAATATGGGATCAGTAAGATTTACTGAAAACTTCTTCAAACAACATCCTCCGACAACAAATGATATTGAAATTGCAGAAGCTGAAATATTAAATTTATTGAAAAATTATGAATATCCAGAAATTCAAGAAGTATTTGGAGTGGCTGGTACAATTACAACTATAGCGTCAATTGCATTCAAAGTAAGTGAATTTAAAAAAGATTTGATTCACAATAAAGTATTAACTTATGAACAAATTGTCCAAGTTTTTGATATATTATTGAATTCTTCAATTGATCAAATTGTAAATTTGCATCACGTAAATCCTGGAAGAGCAGATGTAATAACAGCTGGTGTACTAATTATTATGACTTTAATGAAAGAATTTAAAATTGAAAGTCTAAAGGTAAGTGCTGATGGATTGAGAACTGGAATTATTAAAAATCAAATTTTAAGTTTGTTTAATTTATAAAAATGTGGTATTTTTGTTTTTTATATAAAATTGTATCATTAATTATTTAAAGTTTATTATGAAAGTATTAAGAAATATTACAATGATTGTTTTTGGATTTGCTTTATTGCTAACTTCATGCGATCCAAAAGGAACAAAATTAGCAAATGAAAAAGTTACAGAAAAAAACTTAATTGAAATTGCTACTAAATTAAAAGAAGATAAGAGTACTACAAAAGAAGAATTGGATTTATTCAATTCAGGTTTAGCTAGATTGGGTGGATCAAAAGATTCATTAGTTAATAAAACTGTAGGACAGATTATTGAAGCTCAAAAAGAATTTACAAGAAATAATTCTGCTAATTCTTTGATTTCTATAAGTAATAAATATGAAATCAACAATGCACTTCAAATTAACATATTGCAAAAACTTATGGTTAATCAGGATACTATTGTTGCTGATGGTGTTGAATTAGCAATTAAAAATAATAGTGATAAAGAAATTAATGAGATTAAAGGTGAAATTCAAATCTTTAATGCTAAAAATGAATTAGTAAAAGTTAGACCTGTACAATGGAAAAACTTCAAAGTTGAAGCAGGAAAACAAATTACTCACAGAGAATTCTGGCCACACATTAAAGATAATCCAAATGACCAATACTTAAGAAATGAAAAAAACTTGATTGGTGTTTGGGTTCCAGAAACTATTACATTTGCAGATGGCAAAAAAATGTCAGTAATAGTTAAATAATTTTATTGATAAATTGTTTTTATAAATCCTGCTTCGGCAGGATTTTTTTTATGTTAATATCTTCTTAATAGTTTATTATTGTGAAAACCATTTAAAATTCGTAATTTTGCGTGATTACGAGAGTCAATCCAATAAAAAGTAAATTATCAAGTAATCAATAAATAAATTTAGTATTTATTTCTCATAACTAATTTGAATATACATTTAATTTGAGATAAAATGAATAAAACTGCAAAACTAATTCTTGAGGATGGTACGCAAATATCAGGAAAATCATTTGGTTACGAAGACTCTTCTGCTGGTGAAGTTGTATTCAATACAGCTATGATAGGCTATCCTGAAAGTTTAACGGATCCTTCCTATAAAGGACAAATTTTAGTCCTTACTTACCCATTAATAGGGAATTATGGTACTCCAAATAAATCTGATACCGAAGGTATATTAGATTATTTTGAATCTGAAAAAATACATATTTCAGGATTAATTATTTCTGATTATTCTTTTCATTATAGCCATTGGAATGCTGAAAAAAGTCTTTCTGACTGGTTGATAGAAAATAAAATACCTGCACTATATGATATTGACACAAGATATTTAACAAAGATCCTTAGAGAAAAAGGAACAATGCTTGGTAAAATAGAATTTGAAGATAATAAAATTGAATTTTATAATCCAAATGTTGTCAATCTTGTTGATATCGTAAGTACAAATCAAAAAATTGTATATGGAAATGGAAGATTAAAAATTTTATTAATCGATTGTGGTGTAAAATCAAATATAATTCGATCACTTTTGAAATTCGATACAACAGTTATTAGGGTGCCTTGGGATTATGATTATTCAAATGAAGAATATGACGGTTTATTTATATCAAATGGACCAGGCGATCCTACTCAATGCATCCCTACAATTGAGAATCTAAAAGCTGCAATGGAAATTGACAAACCAATTTTTGGAATCTGTTTGGGTAACCAATTATTAGCTTTAGCAAGTGGTGCTAAAACGTACAAACTTAAATATGGACACAGAAGCTTTAATCAACCAGTTTTAGAAGTTGGAACTAATAGAGCATTTATAACTTCTCAAAATCACGGATTTGCTGTTGATGCAGATACCTTGAATTCAGATTGGGAGCCATATTTTATAAATCTTAACGATGATTCAAATGAAGGAATCAAACATAAAACAAAACCAATATTTTCTGCTCAGTTCCATCCTGAAGCTTCGGGTGGGCCTACTGATACTGAATTTTTATTTGATAACTTTATTGATGTGGTGGAAAAATGGAAAGAAAAATAAAAAAAGTATTACTTTTAGGTTCTGGAGCATTAAAAATTGGTGAAGCAGGAGAATTTGATTATTCTGGTTCACAAGCGTTAAAAGCACTTAAAGAAGAAGGAATTGAGACAGTTTTAATCAATCCAAATATTGCAACAGTTCAAACATCAGAAAAATCTGCTGATCATATTTATTTTCTTCCTGTTACTCCTTATTTCGTTGAGAGAGTTATTCAGAAAGAAAAACCAGATGGTATAATGCTATCGTTTGGTGGTCAAACAGCTTTAAATTGTGGCATTAGTTTATTTAAAGATAAAATTTTTGAAAAATATAATGTCCAAGTTTTGGGAACTCCTATACAAGCTGTTTTAGATACCGAAGATAGAGAACTTTTTGTAAAAAAATTAGATGAAATTGATGTAAGAACACCACGAAGTATTGCTTGTAATACTATTGAAGAAGCAAAAATTGCAGCAACTGAACTTGGATATCCAATTATTATAAGAGCTGGATTTGCATTAGGTGGATTAGGGAGTGGATTTTGTTCAAATAATGATGAATTAGGAATTTTAGCTCAAAAAGCATTTGCTTATTCTCATCAAATACTCGTTGAAGAATCTCTAAAAGGATGGAAGGAAATTGAATATGAAGTTGTTAGAGATAAATATGACAATTGCATTACAGTATGTAATATGGAAAATTTTGATCCTCTTGGGATTCATACAGGAGAGAGTATTGTTGTTGCACCATCTCAAACTTTAACAAATAAAGAATATCAATTACTTCGTAAGCTAGCAATTAAAATTATTAGACATATTGGGATTATTGGCGAATGCAATGTTCAATATGCTCTTGATCCTAATTCTGAAGATTACAGAGTAATAGAAGTAAATGCAAGATTATCAAGATCATCAGCATTAGCTTCAAAAGCAACAGGCTATCCATTAGCATTCGTTGCAGCAAAGCTTGGCCTTGGTTATGGATTGCATCATTTAAAAAATTCTATAACTAAAACCACACCAGCATTTTTTGAACCAGCACTTGATTACGTTGTATGTAAAATACCAAGATGGGATTTAAATAAATTCAAAGGAGTTTCTAAACAAATTGGTAGCTCAATGAAAAGCGTTGGAGAAGTTATGGCGATTGGTCGTAATTTCGAAGAAGCAATTCAAAAAGGCTTGAGAATGATTGGTCAGGGAATGCACGGATTTGTTGCCAATAAAGATATTATTATAAATGATATCGAAAAAGAACTTTCTGAGCCAACTGATATGCGTATCTTCACAATTGCCAAAGCTTTAGCTGGTGGTTATTCAATTGATAGAATCTTTGAATTAACTAAAATTGATAGATGGTTTTTAAATAAATTAAATAATATTATTAAAATTCGTACTGAGTTAATTGGTTATAATAGTTTAGAAGAAATTACTGACGATAGAGA
>CAIWET010000397.1 GCA_903911805.1 uncultured Ignavibacteria bacterium
GTCTATAAATCCATAGACATTTACTTTATCTGGACCAAATTGATTGGTAACATAAATTAAATACTTGATTTTATAAGCAGGATTGATATAATCTTTAAAATAATCTATATTATCATAATCAATAGCAATACCAAATGGCAAATACATAAAACCAGGTCCAGTGTATGGACCACCAAATGCCATTAAAACTTTTCCTTCTTTATTGAAGATTTGAACATTTTCGAAAGCAGCGTCAATAGCTAAAAGGTTTTCATCATTATCAACTTCTATTCCTTTTGGTCTAGTAAATTGTCCAAATGAATTTCCAATCACACCAACACTTCTAACAAATTCACCAGAAGTATTATAAATTTTTATTTGATCGATTCCAACATCGGTAACGTAAATTAAATCATTTTTAACTTTAATATGAGTTGGCTGATAGAGATATGAAGCAGAATCACCAGTTTCATAATTTGGAAATGAAGTAATTATTTCTCCAAGAAATTTATCAAATATATGAACTTTACGATTTTTAATATCAATTGTATAAATCTTTGTTTCATCAATATTCAATCCAATAAACCTGCCGTTTAAATCTTTACCAAAGTTAGCAAGCATTTTTCCGGTTGTATCATAAACCATGATTTCATTTCTTTTTCCATCAGCAATATAAATTCCTGAATTATCAACTGCAATTCCCATTGGATTTTGCATTGCTCCTAGTCCAGTAGGTGCAAAATAACTAAATGATTTATTTTTTAAATCAATAATATCTATTGAATTGATTCTTAAATCTAAAACATAAATCTTGTTTTGAAAGACACATAAATTAAATGGTTTATTTATAGGTAACTGCTTTTGCTCACCTAAGAAAAGTTCTTCCCAATAAGAATACTTTTCTGTAATGTTCATAGAATTACTTATGCTTGTTAAAAATTGAATTCTTGGTTTATCAGGCTCAGGTGGAAATACTGGAGTGTATTTATTATCAGTTTTAGTTACGTTGCTTGAGCAAGATATTAAAGTTCCAACTATAAGAAAATATATTATGTATTTAAATTTCATTTCTACCCATAAAAAAATGCCGCCCAAATAAATGAGCGGCTATAAAGAAATTATTTATTATGACATGTAATACAAAGTGCACTAGAAGTGTTTGCCATTACAAGCATCTTACCTTTATTTCCAGAATTATGGACATCGTGGCAAGAAGCACATTCAACCTGACCGCCTTTAAGCATATCAGCGATAGTTTTGCCTGTACCTAATGAAGGCACTGAAGTAGTTGTTGCTCTTAAACCTGCATCGAGTGCAGCACTATAAGCAATAGATATCGGATGATCATTAGTCAAATCAGTTCCCATATTTGATTTAGTTCCTGTAATAGAACTAATAGTATGAGAAGGACTTCCTGCTGATCCACCGTATGCATCTAAAGCAACTGTATTGTCGTGGCAACTCAAGCAAACTTTTGAATAGTTTGAAGGAGTAGAAGCAACTGTACCGTTTAGAGTTGATGACCAGCTATTTGTATACATTGTATATGTAGCTGCTGAAGCATTATGATTCCATAATGGTTTCTCTGTGGCACTAGCATTATGAGGTGTATGGCAAAAAACACAAATCTGTCCATTTGTATTCCATGACAATGTAGTAAAGTCATGGCCTGAACCGGTGATTTGTGCATTCATATTGATTGCAGAAACAAACATAACCAACATAACAACTGCTATGTAATTAAATCTTTTCATTTAGAACCTCAAACAATTTGTTAAGAAATAAAATTAATTATATGCCAAATTATAAAAATTATTTTTATCATACAAGTAATTATTCGTTTTTGTTAATGATTTTATTGATTATTTATAAAAATTTCATAAAAATTACAAATATGTTATGAGTTGTGTATCGTATATGTTGTTAGTAGGTAGTCTTATGGTTAGATATTGATAAAATAATCACTAATAGCTGAGATTGATCACGTTCCTAATAAGCTAATCTAAAAAACAAAACAATTAGAAAAATTGATTATATAA
>CAIWET010000398.1 GCA_903911805.1 uncultured Ignavibacteria bacterium
AGTAAGCGTTATCCATATCCAGGTTTGAAATCTATGTGGCAAGGAATTACAAAATTATTCTTCTTAAAACAAGGCTGGCTCTTAGCTAAAAGCCAGCTCTCTGATATTTATACTACATGATTAGTTAGCAAGGAGGGGTGGCAAACCTGAAAGGTTTGACGGGGTGGTATTTTCACCGAAGATGTTGAAGATTTCAATAGATTCCGCATCAAGTGCAGAATGACTTACAGTAATATAATCCCTTGCTGGGTTTGGAGAAATTGATGATTTAGAATCTTGTTCTTCTTCAACGTCTACGATTTTTAATTTAACACTAATTATTCTTGTGGTAGTATATTTATTGATTGCTCCAGGACATCTTACAGTAAATGCAATCGGATAATTTTCAAAAGTAACCCATTGAGCGATTTTAGCAATCAAATAACGATTATTTAATGAGTCTTTAACTTGTTTAATAAAATCTAAACCCAAATCATAAGAAAATGACTCGTAATAATCAAAATTTGTAATTTTCTCATTATTTTCAGTAAAACAATTAATTGAAAATTTAACAGTATCTCCCCTATGAGTAATAATTGTAGTATCCGGCGAAATATTTACTATGAGCTTAAAAGTTTTCATAGGATTTGTTGATCTATATATTATTCCATTTTCTCCAGTTCCATATAAATAATTATTGTTATCTAAGGCAAAATGATTAATAATATTTGAAGATAATCCATCAGATCTATTTACCCAGGATACACCATAATTATTAGAATAAAAAACTCCCTTTTTGCCTATAGAAACATACATTTCATCATTTTTATTCATAAAAATTTCATTTACAACATTTGTGTCTAATCCTCTGTTACAAGACAAATACTTCATTGAACCACGACAAATATAAATTCCTTCACCACCTGGATTATTAGTACCAATAAAAATATCATTTTCAGAATTACATACAATAGTTGTTATATTCCCATAAAATTCATCAAAATCCCAAGTTTTACCTAAATTTGTTGATTTGTAAATTCCTTTAATTGATGAATCTTGTTTATTTGAAGCAAAATAAAGATTACCTGCATTATCTGAACTAATTGCCATTAATGAAGCTTTGCTTATTGGAGTATTTTTGGAAATGGCAACCCATAATTTACCATCAGAATTTGATTGGTATAATTCATCATTAATAGTTCCTACAAATAGATAATTTTCAACTTCAATAATATCTAAAACCATATTAGTTTTAATACTAGATATTTTTTCCCAAGTTCCATTATATTCACTTAATCTATATAGACCATCATTCTTGACAATTGCAAAAAGAAATCCGTGTTTGGTAAATTTTAACTTAGTAAGACTTTCAAGATTAAACGGAACATTTACTTTATCCCATTTAGTGAAGTCTCGTGATGAGTACATACTAGTTTTAGTATTTATATAACAATCCTTGTTATTTGGATTAATTGCCATATCAAAAGAACTAGAGCTACTTTCAAGAGTGCTAAGTGCACTACGGCTAAGTAGTCCGTAATCGTTATTTGTAGATAGTTTTATATCATAGTCTTTATAATTACCATCATAGCTAAGTACCGAGTAAAATACTGGTTCGCCAATTAAAAAATTATTTATCGTGGTGCCGCTTACTTGAATAATATTATTAACCAGTACCGCTGCTGCATTAGTGTCAAATATCGCTACCATCTCACCAGTTTCGCGGTCAGGTAGTCGAAGG
>CAIWET010000399.1 GCA_903911805.1 uncultured Ignavibacteria bacterium
CCACCATCGATTTTCCCCTCCTTTTATAAGGAGGGGTGGCAAAACGTGTATTCATGCACGTTTTGACTTAGGTGGTCGCTTTTATTCTACCAAGACACACCCCCTAGCCCCTCTTGATAGAGGGGGAATTAAGAGCAAATAGATGCCGCACCGAAGTGCGGCATGACATCACGAATAAATCAAAAAAAAGACAGGTGATTGGCCTGTCTTTTTTTTTAATTCTTTTTGAATTTTTTGATAAAATCTTTTGTAAATTCACTCAAAACTAATGAACCGCTGATTTCTGCTCTTTTAGCGAGCAAATCGTCCCAATGTTCAGTGCCTGCCCAAAATACTTTTTTTAATTCTTTTAATGCAGCTGGATTACTTTCCGATAATTTGGTAGCCAAGCTGTCGATTCCTTTATCAAGTTCATCCAAAGAATTGTAAACTCTGTGATATAATCCTTTTTGCAAAGCCCAGTCTGCAGAATACCACTCAACGTCCAAACTCATTGCAGAATATGCAGATAATCCTATTTTACGCTGAACTGCTGGACCAACAACGAATGGACCAATACCAACAGCCAATTCACTTAATTTTACACTTGCTGATGTATGTGCAATTGCATAATCGCAAGTTGCAGCTAAGCCAACGCCACCACCAACAGCTTTGGAATGGATTCTGGCAATATAAATCTTTGATGATTTTCTGATTGCATTAATGATATTTGCAAATCCTGAGAAAAATTCAGTGCCATTTTCGAAGTTATCAATTGAAGCCAATTCATCAAATGAAGCTCCGGCACAAAATGCTTTTTCTCCAATACTTTTTAGGATTACAACTAATACTTCTTCGTTCTTTTCTAAATTCAATATCTCGTGCTTGATACTCTTTAGCATCTGCTCAGGCAAAGAATTACTGTTTGGATGAAAAAAAACAAGTTCAGCAATTTTGCCATTAATTATTACTTCTACTTTTCCTTCGGTTATCATAACTTCTCTGTCAATAATTTTTTAACAATTTCAGTTGGAGCCATATTGTCTGCTTCTGCACTAAAGTTTGTTACAATCCTATGTCTTAATACTGATGCTGCAACTGCCTTAACGTCGTCGATTTCAGGTGAGAATCTGCCTGATAAAGCAGCTCTGGATTTTGCTCCTAATATAAGATATTGTGAAGCTCTTGGACCAGCACCATAGGAGATATAATCTTTAACATATTGGATATTGCTTTCAGCTGGGCGAGTTGCTCTAACTAATTTTACTGCAAATTCCACTACATTGTCGGAAACTGGCACTCTTCTTACTAATTCCTGAAAATCTATAATTTCTTGTGCATTTATTACTTTTTTAATATCTGGGGATTGGCTAACAGTTGTCGTTTTAACAATTTCAACTTCTTCTTTGAACGAAGGATAATCTAACCAAATATTGAACATAAATCTATCGAGTTGAGCTTCTGGCAATGGATAAGTACCTTCTTGCTCAATGGGGTTCTGAGTAGCTAAAACGAAAAATGGCTCTTCCAAATGGTATGTGGTTCCAGCAGTTGTTACGTTATGCTCTTGCATAGCTTCCAGCAAAGCTGATTGTGTTTTTGGAGGAGTTCTGTTGATTTCATCGGCAAGAACAATATTTGCAAAGATTGGACCTTTTACAAATCTGAATTGCTTAGAGCCAGTGGAAACATTATCTTCGATAATTTCATTACCAGAAATATCGCCAGGCATCAAATCTGGAGTGAACTGAATTCTATTAAAAGATAGGTCAACAGCTTCCGAGATAGTCTTTATTAATAAGGTTTTTGCTAATCCAGGAACGCCAATCAAAAGGCAATGCCCTTTTGCAAATAAGGCAATGAGCAATTCTTCGATTATATCATTTTGCCCTATTATTACTTTTCCTATTTCACTTTTAATTTTCTTTATTGATTCTGCTAAAGCTTCAATTTTTTTTACGTCGCTCATTTTTTTAATATTTCTAATTACTTAAATAAATATTAAATTAAGACGCAAAATTTTGTCTTTTGTTATTGAAAAATACTTTTTTGAGATAATTTTGGGGAATGCAAAAAAATAAAGCACAGGCATTTGGGGGATTGGGGGGATTTGCCTGTGCTTAATTCGAATTAATCAGAATTCGGCTGATTAATCCATTTCTTCAATTAATTTTATTCCAATTGATATTGCTCCATCTAGAGCATTACCTTTTGGTACTATTCTTTCAAATTTTGGATTTGCAACAATTCTCTCGTTTATCAATCTCTCTAAAATGGTTTTATTTTCTACCATTCCGCCTAGTAAAGCAACTGGAATTGTTTTTGTTTTATAATTTGGAGCTAATGCTTCAAAAAGTTCCATCAAATGATAACTAGCTCTTTGGAGAATTTCCATACAAACCTGGTCGCCATTTTCGGCTGCTTCCATTACTAATGGAGTTAACATTTGATATTCAAAACTTCTGTCTCCATAAGCTTTTACAATTGTTCTTGGTTCGTCAAGGTCAATAGTAGGGAATCTATCAGCAAACATCTTGCCGAGCATTGTTGCTTTTCCTCTTCCATCAATTGATCTTACAATAGCGGTTAGACCTTCTTTGCCAATCCAAGCTCCGCTGCCTTCGTCGTCGAGTTCAATACCCCAACCGCCGCAACGAGCTAACTTTTCTTTGCCATTTCTAGCTAAAGCAATTGAGCCAGTACCACCAATTAAAACTATTCCATTTCCACCATCGAATGAGCCTTGAAGAGCTAATTCGGCGTCGCTAATAACAATCAAATCATTAAAGGTCATTTTTTGTGACCTTGCTAAAGTTTTCAAAAGTTGAGCAGAACGAAGTTTTTCTTCTTCGAGCCAAACTCCGGCTAAACCAATAACTACTGCATCAAGTTCCACTGCATCAATATTTGCTTGTTCGCAAAGGTCAATAATAACATTTAGAAGTCTTTCGCACGATTCACCAACACCTACAGAACCTACTCTTGTAGTGCCTGCATTAGAAGTTGCCAGGATTTTTCCTTGTCTATAAAGAATGCCTCT
Source organism: uncultured Ignavibacteria bacterium (assembly GCA_903911805.1). Lineage (GTDB taxonomy): Bacteria > Bacteroidota > Ignavibacteria > Kapaibacteriales > UBA2268 > CAIWET01. Next base: position 3,020 of record CAIWET010000399.1, read on the forward strand.
AGTTTTTGTTCCGCCACCATCAATACCAATGATAGTATAATCTTTTTTTTCCATTTTCAAAGCCATTTTTTCAAAATATTCATAATAACAATTATCAAAGTTCGTGCCAATATTTGTTATTTGATGTGTAAAAATGAGATTATATATAGTTTTTTTGATAATCGTGTTGTTCAATCCCAAAAGGGATTGCAAGATTTATTTTTAAGCTATTGGGTTACTAATGTTTTATCCCTATGGGATTATAAGATAAAATGTAAAAGCTCTCTTTTCCCGTTGCCCCATACCTTTAATATATACTCTTTCTAAACCCACAACCCAAAACTCTATACCCTAATAAAATCCACTCTTCCCATACCCCAAACCCAATACCCTATACCCAAATTTACAATAAACGCCTTTTTATTCTCGTTATCGCACTATGTTAGATAAAATCGATATAAAAGTTATAAGGAATAATCGCAAAAGAATGTCGATTAAAATTAGTAAAATCAATAATGAAGTTGTTGTTTATGCTCCACTGAGGCAATCTGACAAATCTATAAACCATTTTATTCAGTTAAATCACGACTGGATTGTAAATACTAGAAAAGCAATTGCCGAGAAAATTACTGATAAACCACAAAAATTCTTATATTTTGGCAAAGAATATGACTTTGAGGTTTCTAATCAATTCAAATCTAATCTTACATTGATTGATAAAATGTATGTTAAACCTGGCATTAAAGATTTTGAATATGAAATCAATAAATTCTATTTCAAAATGGGTTCGGAAATTGTTATTGCAAAAATTAAAGAATTCGCAGATGAGCTTGGTGTTACGTTTTCTAAAGTATCTTTCAGAAATGTTCGTAGCCGATGGGGTTCTTGCTCAATGCGAAAGAATATTTCTATTAATATTAAATTAATAAAAACACCACATCATATAATTGATTACGTTTTAATACACGAGTTATGCCACTTAAAAGAGATGAATCATTCTCAAGAGTTTTGGGCTTTGGTTGCCAAAGCTGATTCTAATTATAAGGAGCACAGAAAGTGGTTGAAAGAAAATGGAGGATACTTATTAGCTGCATATACTTATCCAAAATCAGTTCAGGAGCCTATCCCTAACCTTTTTAGGTAAACCTTTGGCGGTTACTTCATAAGCGTGGTCTAGTAATTCTAAGAAGAAATTTGTTGGCAAATTATTATCCAAAATTACTGTATTCCAATGCTTTTTATTCATATGAAAGCCTGGAATGATTTGTTCCCTATGTTCTCTTAATTCAATTGCGTATTCGGGGTCACATTTCAAATTCACTCTCATTGGGATTTCGTCCAATGAAAATAATGCAAATATCTTTTCGCAAACTCTAAAAGCCAAATGCTCTTCACCAAATGGCGAATCTTCGGTAACTTCTTTTTTACTTAAGCAATATTTTCTGATTTTCTCTATATCCACGATTTTTGCTCATTAATTTTATTTACAAATAGCATTGCTATAGCAATTACAAATTGTGAATCTCGCTGGAAGAATTGGGCGCTGGTTGTGCTTGCCACAATTAAGGTAAAAAATGCGGCAAATGCAGAATATGATAAAATTTTATAAAAATCATCTTTCATTTTAAATATACCAACCAAAGAAAAATATGCATTATAAAACATAATAAATAGGAAAATAATACCTAATGGAATTCCCCAACGATGCATTATAAATAAATATGAATTATGGATATTTGCAATGTAAGATGTCGTAAATTTGAAATAATCATAAACCCTTACTTTTGTTCCTAATCCCATTCCACTCAAAGGATATCGTTCAATATCACGATAGACGGATTCATATTCTACAAGTCTAGCTTTTACAGATTCGTCTTTTGAACCTTTTTCAACTGAGGTGATTCTGTTTTCTGCAACTTTCAAAAAGATTTTTGCATTATCTTTAAAGACTAAAAATGTTACTGACAATGATAAGGTAACAACAATCAAAATCAAAGTTGTTAATATTCTTTTTCTTTTTATTGGCAATAAAACAAAAGCAATGGCGACCAAAACAATTAAAATCAACCAAAAAGTTCTTGAAAAAGTAACAACTAATGCAAATGTCGTAATAGCTGAAAATGATAGAATAATTAATCTTGCTTTAATTGATTTGGCATAAATGGTAAATATCAGACCTGTAAAAGCAGCAGTTGTAAAGATAGTTTGATTAATCCTAACTGAGGTTCCAAGTTGATATGCATAAAGCACATCTTGGAGAGCAGTTGATTTATACAAATAAAAATGATATAAATCAGCAAAAGTAAGAGCTATGGTTAAAATTATCAGTAAATTGATAATGTCTTTTTTATCCTTTATGTAATATTTCAGTGGAAAATAAATCAAACAAGTAGAAAAAAGAGCATATTCTTTTATAAAATTAATAAATGGGATATCATTGTTTAATGAATTAACAACAGTTAGTAAACTGAAGAAATAAAACATCAGCATCAGCCAATCACTGATTGAATGAACTATTCGCTCTTTTTTAATAAAAATAATATATATAAGCCAGATAAAAGTAAATACATTTAAATATAACGACATAAAAACATCATTTGGGCTAATTCCTGCTTTAGAACCATAAAAGAAAATTGGAGAAATTCCCATTAAGCTATAAATCCAAAACCTCTCATATTTGACTAATACGTAAGTCATTAGAAAAGCTATACAAATGCCAATAAGAATCAATCCATTTATTCCATCGAGCCCTAGTAAGAATGCCAATCCAGCAAACCCAAGCCCAAAAGCCATCATAGAACCAATGATTTTTTTATCACTTATATTTAAAGAATTTGCTAATTGCATTAATTCTTACTTTTAAATTGCTTTAATTTTCTTGAAAATATTCTTAGATTGTAAATAATTACAACTAAGAATAATGAAAATGCAAAGCTACCAATTGCAGCACCACCAAGAATTACGCTTCTTTTTGGACGTGATTTCTTATCTGCTGGAAGGGGTTTATCTAAAACAAATAATGAATAGGTTTCTCTGTATTCATTCAATTTTGCTTCTTCTAACATTGGTAGCAAAAATGTTTTTACTTTAGTAAATGTTTCTAATTGAGCATAAAGTTTAAGATATTTAATTCCTACTTCGCCAGATTTATCTAAAGAGAAATTCCCAGCAAATCCAGGTTTGGTTTCTGCTTCATTGATTTTTTTATTTAATTCTTCTATTGAAGTTTTCTGCAATTTAGTCGTAGGATCTTGCTCGCCATATTTATTTTTTAATAATTGATAAACAATGTCCTGCTTCATTTGTTCAGCTTTTAATTCAGATAAAGCTGCACTTACAGCTTTTGCCTGCTCCATTGGAGAAATGATTTTCTTATTGGCAGAAAATACCTGCAAAGTATCAGAAATCTTAATAATTGTTTCGTCAGTAGATTTCAAGCGAGTTTCCAAATACTCTCTATTTATTCTGGATTCATTTCTGAAAATATTCTGAGATAAACTATTGGTTAATTGATAATAATAATTTACCATTTCAACAGCTTTATTTGGGTCTTGATCATAAATTGTAATGAAAAAATTACCATCGTTTTCCAAACTAATTTCGAGATTATCATCAAAAGCATCTCTAACGGCAGAATATCTCAAATTTTCCATTCCGTATTCTTTTGCAAGATTGAAATGATTGATTATGCTATCCTTGATTGTTCTGCTATTTAAAATTACAGTATAGCTATAATTATCTCCACCTTTATTGCCAAGTTTGGTCATTCCGAATTCTTTAAGTACAGAGCCGATATTACCCATAGCACTTTCTAGCATGGAGCCAGAACTTTTAGGTGGCACCAAACTAACAGTTGAGGCGTACCAGTTTGGTAATTTGAATGCATAGATAGCCGCACCAATTGTTATAATAAGAGTAAAGGCAATTATAAACCATTTCCATTTGAAAAGTTCTACTGCAACTGCCATTGTGCTGAAATCTTCAGATTTTACTACTTCGTTTTGTTCCATTATTTTAATTAATACTTTTAATTAATAAATTATGCAATTTAATAAAAATTACATTATTAACTATATTACAAAATTGCTTATTGACGATTACAAATTTTAATTAATAAAAAATTATCAAAAAAAATTGATTTTAATTGAAAATATTTGAAATTATTAGCACAAATTTGAAATAATCAAAATTAAAAAAAGAATTTATCGTATATTGTGGTTTGAAAAATAATGGAATAAAAATAAAAAAACTAATTTATATATTGCTTATCTTATTGAGTTCGCTTTCCTTGAAATCTCAAGGATTCGATTGGCAATTTGATTCAAGAATGCCGTTCAAATCTCCAGTATTTTTTTATGGACTAACTACGGAATATGGATTATTGAGCAATACTGCAAAAATTCTATTTTCAGAAGCTGAGCTTCCCTGTTGCACATTCCAAAACGGTCAGGGATATCAATTTTCATTAGGAGCACATGCTGAATATTGGGAAAATTCTAATCTTGCATATTCACTTGATTTTATTCTTTCAAATAAAAATTCAGTTTTTAATGGGAATTCTGATACATTGCCATTAAGAACAGGTGAGCAATTTATTTCAAGATATGAATTTACCAGCAATATCAATAATATTATAATAGAGCCTTCCATTAAATATAGAATCTTAAATACTCACTTCAATGTAAATGCTGGACTTCAGCTCGGCTTCCAATATGTAGCAACGTCTGAGCAAAACGAGTATGTTGTTGCTCCAAGTAACTGGTCTTGGAAATCTAAGAAATTAAGCTCTTCTTTGCCTTTTGATTTGAATTTAATAGTAATAAACCCAAAAATATCAATTGGTTATGACTATTCACTAGCTGATGGAATGTACCTAACCCCTAGCTTGTCGTACAATTTCCCACTACTTTCAATTGCTTCGGGACAAAACTGGCGATATCAGTCTGTGATATTCAGAGTAACCTTTAACTACGGAGCTTTCCTCTTTATTGATTAGCTAAATTTAGTCTAAACTAAATATATTTTTAATACGTATGAACATTCATGAACAAAGCAATGGAACATACTGAACCTGAAGTAATATCAACACCAATTGATAAAAAGCGTGATTTTATTAAAGTGAAAAAATCTTCTATTCAGGGTTTTGGTGTATTTGCAAAAAAGAAAATTCCAAAAGGAACTCGAATAATTGAATATCTTGGCTTTAGAACTAATTCTAAAGATTTAAAAAAATATTTAAAAAATGGTTTAACAATCGAGAATTATTGCATTGCAACTTCATTTGGTGTTATTATTGACGGGAACCGAAATGGAAATGATGCAAGATTTGTAAATCACTCGTGCAATCCGAATTGCGAAACATATAGTTTTGACGAAAAGCTTTATATCTATGCTGATAGAGAAATTCTAAGAGGTGAAGAGCTTACTTTCGATTATAAATTAAAATCAATGAATAAAAACAGTAAACCTTCAATTATAGAATTGGATAAATACAAATGCAATTGTGGCTCAGAAAATTGCAGAGGTATTATGATTGCCTTAAAAAAATGATAAATTTTTCTTAATTATTAAAAAAGGGATTTAAAATGAATAAATCAACAAAAATAGCATTGGCTGCTGCAATTATCGGTGCACCTTTAATGATGAACCCAAATACAGCAATTGCCCAGAATAAGAATGAAGCTGGAACAACAAAATCTTCTGCAGCAAGAAGTTTATATCTTAAAATTGAAATTAAAGGAAAATGCGTAGCAGTTGGCTCTGAAAATGGTAATGTAATTTTCAAAAATACCAGTGGTGAGTATTTCACTATCGATCCTAAAACTGGGGATATGAAAACAATGGCTTCAGATTATTTTATTAAAATCAGCAATTCGAGCACCTCCAAGTCTTCACATTACATTAAATATAGTGGTAAAGACCAAGTAACTTTAGATGGAGTTGATTCTAAAGGCCACATTATCCAGGTTAATTCAAAAGGCGAAAAATTCTACCTTGATGCAAAAACCGGTGATATGATTTTTGTGAAATAAAGATTTTTCTTTATAATCTTATGAAAAGGCAGATTGTTATATCTGCCTTTTTATTTATAAACACTACTTATTTAATAATACGGCATAAAATTTGTACATTAATAATCAGTTTTGTTGAACTAAATAATAAAAAATATTATGAGTAAAGAACTTTGGAACGAAAGATACGCTGAAAAAGAATATATATATGGCACTGATCCAAATGCATTTCTAAAAGAAATAATTGAACATATTGAACCAGGAAAAATTCTTTTTCCGGCTGATGGCGAAGGAAGAAATTCATCTTTTGCGGCTGAACTTGGTTGGGATGTTGTTGCATTCGATCAGAGCGAAGAGGGCAGAAATAAAGCTTTAAAACTTGCAGAGAGCAAAAATGTTCACGTAGATTATAGAATTTCAACTGTTGAAGAATTTGAGTTCCCTGAAAATTATTTTGATGCAATTGCTATGATTTATTTGCATTTCCCTGAAAATTCAAGAGAAAGCAATCATAAAAGATTGATGAAATTTTTAAAACCAGGTGGATTGTTAATATTAGAAGCATTTTCTAAAGATCAAGTTAATAAAACTTCGGGTGGACCTAAAGATCCATCATTACTTTATTCGTCTGCAATTTTATCAAATGACTTTAAAGATGATTGCCAAAGATATTTGTCAGTTGATGAACGCGAAACTGAGCTTTTAGAAGGCGAATACCATAAAGGAATAGCCTCTGTTGTTTGTTTAATCGGCAAAAAGTGAGTAAAAGCAGAAATATTGTCAAGATTATTTTAGGAACTGCAGTTATTGCAGTTCTTGTGTTTTTATTTGTATTAATTGAATATTTTGAAAGTAAAAATGAACTTTTAAAGTCGTTGAATAATGAAGCAGTTAATCTGAATAATGTTATGTCCTTGAATTTTGAAAATAACTTTATTACTAATGCTGAAATTGAAAATCAAATTGTTGGTAAACTAAAAGCAATTGGCGAATTAATCTCTCACCAAAAATTTCCTAATGAAATTAATAAATCAAGCCTTACGCAAATTTTAAAAAACAATCAAATTGACCATATTTCAATTATAAACAAAAATCGATTATTCCTATTTAACTCTGATTCTTTATTTAGTAATCTGTATATCTCTGATAATCTCTACGATGAACTTCAACCATTGGTTTATGACGATTTTAATTGGATAGACCTTGGACCAAATAAAGGTAGCGTTTCAAATGATGAAAATTATTTGATTGCTTTTGCTAATGATAAAAAAACTCAAATAGTATTTATTGGAATAAATCAAAAGAAGATATTAGACTTCAGAAAGAGAATTGGAATTGGCAACCAAATTAAAGAGTTAAGCAATAATTCAGACATTAAATACATCGTTTTGCAAGATGATGATGGAATATACACAGCATCAGAAAATATAAAAGAAATTTCTGCAATTGAATCTGATTCCTTTCTTGTTAAAGCTAGAAATTCAAATGAAGTAATGACAAGAATGATAGAAATCAATGGTTCAAAAGTATTCGAGGCAGTTAAATCCCTAAAAATTGACAACCAAGTTGTATTTCTTAATCGAATTGGCTTATCGCTCGAAAACGTGATGAGCATTCAACAAAAATCTATGCGGAGAGTTGCTTTGATTGGTATTGGTATATTTCTTGTTTTTACTTTGTTTTACGTTATTTTAGTTACCCGAAAAGGTTTTTCAAAGTTAAAAGAAGAGCACAAAATCATTAAATCTTATACTGATATGGTATTAGAAAATATGGCTGATGCAGTAATCGCGACCGATAAATTTTATAATTTCAAGTATTTCAATTTGTCTGCATCTCGTATCTTTCAACTAGATTCTGATGCAATAACTGACAAAAATTATTTGGATATTTTTCCTGGTGATTTATTATTTTTAAAGTCTGCTGATGAAAATAATCAAATTATTATTAATAAGGAAATTGAATTTTTGAGTCATTCTGGAATCAAAAAGATACTTGAAATCAGCATTTCATTTGTTAAAAACAATGAAAACTCAAATGAATTAATAATTGCAATAATAAATGATAAAACTGAAAAGCACCTTTTGCAAAGGCAAATCGAAAGAAAAGATAAACTATCGGCAATGGGCGAATTAGCAGCTGGAGTTGCCCACGAAATCAGGAATCCACTTAATTCAATTAACATTATTGCTCAAAGAATTCAATATGAATTTGTTCCAACTGAGGATCTAGATGAATATACAAATCTTATTTCAACAATTCGCAGTGAAGTGATAAGAGTAAATAAAATAATCAAACAATTTTTAGAATTCACATCTCCTCCTAAACTAAATCTGGTAGAAGCCGATTTAAATGATTTAGTTAAAGATTGTATTAATTTCTTCGATTCTGAAGCTCAATTAAAACACATAATCCTTACTGCAGATCTGATAGAAAATATAAAAGTCTTTTTAGATAAAGAAAGAATTAAACAAGTATTGGTAAATCTAATTAAAAATTCAATTGAGGCGATTGAGGCAGAAGGCTTCATCAAAGTTTCTACAAAAATCGATTCCCAAAATGCTATAATTGAAATAAGTGATAATGGAATCGGATTTTCTGATGAATTAAAATCAAAAATTTTCAATATTTATTTCACCACCAAATCCGCAGGAACTGGACTTGGCTTAAGTATTGTACACCAAATAATCAATGATCATTCTGGTACAATTGATGTATTTAGCACTAAAGGCGAAGGGTCAACTTTTGTAATTAAATTGCCTTTATCAAAGATTTAACTTCGACAAAACTTTCCTTAAATTCGACAATTTTGTAACTTATTAAAACTTTAAACTTGCTATTGATTTGCTTAATCCTTATTTTGCAATTACTTAGCTTATTGGCACGCACTTTGTATTATCTGAATTGTATGTTGAAAATTTATGTATGTTTTAAATAAGAGGATTTCTATGAAAAAGTATGTTGTAATGGTAAGCGCAATGATTATGTTTTCTTTCATTTTGTTTTCAACCAATTCTGATGCTCAGAATGGTAAACAAATGAAAAATGGTTCAACTCATAAATGCACAAACTTTGTTGACGCAAATAATGATGGCAAATGTGATTCTTACGTTGATTCAAATGGCGACGGAAAATGTGACAATGCAACTGCTGATTGTTCAGGAACTTGCAAAGGCGAAGGCAACGGAACTTGTAAAGGTACAAAAGCTGGAAAAGGTAATTGCGGAACTGACAAAGCAAATTGCACAGGTACAGGCGTTTGTGATGGCACTGCAAAAGGAACAAACCACAAATGCGCAAAATTTGTTGATGCAAATAATGATGGCAAATGTGATTCTTATGTTGATGCAAACGGTGACGGAAAATGTGACAATAAATCAGCTGCAACTTGCGACGGCGCAGGCAAAGGCAAAATGCACGGAAATAAAGGTAATTGTGGCTCAAGCTGTGGAACAAAAGCAAACACAAGTGCTAATACTGCAACTTTAAACCAAAATTATCCAAATCCAGTAACTGACAATACAAAGATTGCTTTTAATTTAAAAGCGAAAAGTGATGTAAAAGTTACTTTATCAGATAACAATGGTAATTTGGTAAAAGAATTATTAAATGGTAATTTACCAGCTGGCGACCACAGTGTTGATTTAAATGCAAAAGATTTAAATCCAGGAAATTATTTCTATAGCATTACTGTAGGCGGTAAAGTTCAATCAAAACAAATGATTGTTGTAAAATAGTTTTTATAATAACTCCAAAAAAAAGAAACTAAGAAGCCGCTTATCAAGGCATTGTTCTTGAAAGCGGTTTTTTTTATAATAAATTTTATTAAAAAGAATTGATTTAAACTTAAATCGTTTATAGAATTAGATATGAATAATAAATTTAATATATTGCTTGTAGAAGACGAAGATTCGCAAAGAAATGCAATCAAAGGATTCTTAGTAAAAAAAGGTTATAAAGTTTTTGATGCATCAAATTATGATGATGCTATTTCTTTATTTAAAGAAAATCTTATTGATTTGGTGATTACCGATTTTAAATTAAAATTTAATACCGGTATGGATATTTTGAAACAGGTTTCTATTATCAATCCTCTTGTTCCAGTGGTAGTTATGACTGCCTTTGGAACAATAGAAGATGCAGTTAAGCTTATGAAAACTGGTGCTTTCGATTATATTCAAAAACCGATTGAACTTGATGAACTTCTTTTGACAATCAAAAGAGCTGAAGAAATTTCGTATTTGAAATCAGAAAACCAAAAACTACGCGAGCAGTTAAGTCAGAAATATTCTTTCGAATCTATTGTTTCCCAAAGCGGCGAGATGGAAAATGTTCTAAATATTGCTGGAAGAGTTGCCGAATCTAAAGCATCTGTTTTGGTGCGTGGCGAAAGTGGAACTGGCAAGGAATTAATAGCCAAAGCTGTGCATTTTTCCAGTGACAGAAAAGATAAACCATTTATAACTGTTAATTGCGCTGCAATGCCTGATACTTTGTTTGAAAGTGAATTGTTCGGGCACGAAAGAGGTGCTTATACAGGTGCTGACAAGCAACGAATCGGCAAATTTGAAATGGCTGATGGTGGAACAATCTTTATCGACGAAGTTGGAGATATTCCAATGAATGTGCAGGTAAAGCTCTTACGTACAATTCAGTTTGGGCAGATTGAAAGATTGGGTGGCAATAAAACGATTAATTTGGATGTTAGAATTATTACTGCGACCAATAGAAATTTAGAAGAAATGATTCATAAAAATGAATTTCGAGAAGATTTATATTATAGAATCAATGTAGTTCAGATTAAATTGCCTCCATTGAGAGACAGAAAAAATGATGTTCCTTATTTAATCAATTACTTTATTGAAAAATATTCCAAAATTAATGGAAAGAATATCAAATCTATTTCTAAAGAAGCAATGTCTTCTTTAATTAAATATGATTTTCCTGGCAATATTAGAGAATTAGAAAATATAATTCAAAGAGCTGTTGTGCTTACAAGAGGTAACACCTTAACACTCGAAGATTTGCCTCAAAACATTATAGAGCCAGTTTATCTGGACTATAACGATATTGATTACGAGAAGATTGAAATTGGTGATTTGAATACAAAAGTTGAGATGTTGGAAAAATCTTTAATAGAAAAAGCACTCAAAAAAACTAGTGGCAATCAGGTGAAAGCTGCAGAATTACTAAATATTTCCGAAAGAACACTAAGATATAAATTATCGAGGTTTAAACAATAGATATGAAAAAATTATTATTGATAATCGCTTTCTTTGCAATAGCAGAAATCTCTGCAATAGCACAAGAAAAAACAGGTACAAAAGCTCAAGTTTCAACACAAGAGTTTGGCAAAAGAGACGGCAAAGGTAAACAAAAGGGCAAAAAAGCAAAGTTAAACCAATCAGATAGTACCTCTATGAATTGCTTGGACTCAAAAGGCGAATGCAGAATGAAAGATAAATTTATTGATGCTGATGGCGATGGAATTAACGACAACCGATGCAATGGAATGGGCTTGGGCTTAAAAAAAGGTCAGGGCAAAGGCAAATGTTGTGGGAAGATTGATTAATTGCACAAGTAGAAGTTCAATTCTAATTGTCTGAATTGCGATAATGCGGATTAATTGACTTTACTGATTCAGCTTATCTCTTCCTTAAACCGATCCTCTCTAGAAATATCAAAATGGAAATAAAAAAAGGTTGATGCAAAAGTGTCTTTTCGAACGAAATGAAAAATCCAGTAATCACTTAAGTTGTTGATTTTATAGATTCTTCGCTGCGCTCAGAATGTGAAACAAGAAATTTTCTCGTCTTTTGAGACAACCTCATTTTTTTTTCATTTAAATAAATATCCTCATAAATACCAATCTACAAATAAAAATTGCAGAAATTTTCGTAATTTTGCAATATTGATTCTAAAAATTAAGTATTTTATATAGAGGTTTTTATACTATGAGCGAAATAAAGGAAACAGTAGTTGCTAATAATTTTATTAAAAACATTATTGACGAAGATTTAAAAAACAATAAAAATGATAGTAGAGTTCACACTCGTTTTCCTCCCGAACCTAATGGTTATTTGCATATTGGCCACGCCAAATCAATTTGTTTGAATTTTGGATTGGGAAAAGAATATAATGGTATAACTAATCTTAGATTTGATGATACTAATCCTGTAAAAGAAGACGTTGAATACGTTGATTCGATTATGGAAGACGTTAAATGGTTAGGTTTTGATTGGGAAGATAGATTGTTTTATGCTTCTGATTATTTTGATAAATTATATGATTTTGCTATTGAATTAATCAATCTTGGTTTAGCTTATGTATGCGAGCAAACTCCAGAAGAAATTCGCCAATTTAGAGGTACATTAACCGAACCTGGAAAACCTAGTCCTTATAGAGACAGAACAATTGCAGAAAATCTAGATTTATTCGGAAGAATGAAAAATGGCGAATTCCCAGATGGTACAAAAACTCTAAGAGCTAAAATAGATATGTCGTCACCAAATATTAATATGCGTGATCCAGTTGTTTATCGTATCAAAAAAGCTCATCACCATAGAACAGGCGACAAATGGTGTATTTATCCAATGTATGATTACACTCATTGCCTATCTGATATGCTCGAAGGGATTACTCACTCAATCTGTACTTTGGAATTTGAAGACCACAGACCACTTTACGATTGGTTTTTAGATGTTTTAAAAACTCCTTGTCATCCTCAGCAAATTGAATTTGCCAGATTGAATATTAATTATACAGTTTTGAGCAAAAGAAAACTACTTCAATTGGTTCAGGAAAATTTCGTAAATGGTTGGGACGATCCAAGAATGCCCACTATTAGTGGATTCCGCAGAAGAGGCTATACTCCAGCTGCAATTCGTGATTTTGCTGATAGAATTGGAGTTACAAAAGGTGAAAGTACAGTTGATTATAGTGTTTTAGAATTTTGCATTCGCGAAGATTTAAATAAAACTGCTCTTAGAGCAATGGCTGTAGTTAATCCATTAAAAGTTACAATCGAAAATTATCCAGACGATTTGAAAGATGATATTTTAGATGGAGTAAATAATCCTGAAAATCCAGAAGCAGGAACGAGAAAAATTAAATTTTCGAAAGTAATCTACGTAGAACGTGATGACTTTATGGAAGATCCACCAAAGAAATTCTTTAGATTGGCTCCAGGCAAAGAAGTTCGCTTAAGATATGCTTATTTTATTACTTGTAAAGAAGTTATTAAAGACGAAAATGGTGAAGTTATTGAATTAATTTGTACTTACGATCCAGCTTCACGCGGTGGAAATTCACCAGATGGCAGAAAAGTTCAAGGAACAATTCATTGGGTTTCTGCTGAATATGGAAAAACTGCTGAATTGAGATTATATGAAAATTTATTTTTAACAGAAAATCCAGATATTGCACCAGAAGGTAAAACATTCCTCGACAATATGAATCCTGATTCTTTAAAAGTTATTCAAGCTTGGGTAGAGCCATCTTTATTAGAAGCAAAAACAAATGACAAATTCCAATTCGAAAGAGTTGGGTATTTCTGTGCAGATTCTAAAGATTCCCAACCAGGTGCTCCAGTATTTAACCGTACTGTTGGCTTAAGAGATTCTTGGGCAAAAATTGCAAAAAAATAACACAAGAATCAAGGTTTAGATTTTTATATAGAGGTTGTCTCAAAAGTGTCATTTTGAACGAAGTTAGAAATCCAGGAATCACTTAAGTTGTTGATTATCTGGATCCTTCGTTGAGCTCAGAATGACGAAACAAGAAATTTTCTTATCTTTTGAGACAACCTCTTTTTATACCCAAACCCCTAACATATTTCCTCTCTCTTCCTTTACCCTATACCCAAAACACAAACCTCCACTCTTCCCATACCCTATACCCAATACCCAACACCCTAACACCTCCACTCTTCCAATACCCTATACCCAAAACTCAATACCCTTTTTTTAAAATCCAAGCTTAAATCCAACACCAAAATAATTACTATTATAATCAAAAACCGGAGTATTAGAAGAATTATTTGTATAATTATAATTCATATTAACTTTAAGATTGCCAAATGATTTTTCGAGATTCAAGCCAATTCCACTTGATTTATCTGCTCTATTTGGATTAATAATTTCAACATCTTCACTGTATTGATATGAATAATCTTTAGCAAAATAGAATCCGAATAATTGTAATTTTATATCAAAAAAGGTATAATGACTCAAAGTCAATGTTGCTTCATTGCTCTGGTATGTATATGAATCATCGTAAATATCTTTCTCGAAAACTAAGTCTGGATTGAAGGACAGTAAATCACTTGTCGTGGAGCTTAAGTTCATACTTTTTGCTAACAACAAACTCAAACCTGTTCTGTCTGCCAATGATTGTCCAATTTTTACTGATGCAATTGCCTGAGCAAATGATTGGCTTGCACTTGTGTTATTCTTTCCTTTTCCAGAGAAACTGAATAATTTATCAGAAAAATTCTTATAACCATAATCGACTTCAGCGGAGATGCTTGTATTTGTTTCGAATGATGTTTTCAAACCAATATAAGCTACATTCTCCATATAAGAGAAATCGGGCATTGAATAATAGTCCTTTAAATTGACAACATTTCCTATGCTCAAACTGGTTATTTCAGAAAATCTATAATTATAACCTACAGAAAAATCATAATGATTATTGTTATAATAACTAAAATCACCACTATTTAATTTAAAACCGAACATACCAGTAAAGATTAAATCACTCTCATTATTTGCACCAAAATGATTATTGAATTTTATTCCAATCGTATTATCATTTAATTGGGCATAAGCAAGATTTGGAATTAAAGAGTAATTTGTATTTAAATTGAGTCCAAAGCTATTATCAGCAGATTTATATGCCAGCAAAATATTAGTAGAATTGATATTTATTGGCTCAGATCCTTGATAATGAAAAGGATTTTGATCGTAGTTTGAATTTAGTGAAAATGAATTTTTCCATTCTGCATTGGCATTATTAAATAAAAACAACACCGAGATAACGAGATTTATAATTATATTTTTCATAACATTTTTTCTTATATATTTTTATTAAAAAATCCGACAATTTAATTGCCGGATTTTTAGTTTAACTTGTTTTTGGGGAATTTTATTGATTTAAATCGCAAATACCGTCTCCATCTGCATCAATAAAGTTAGGTCTGCTTGTTCCTTTGTTCTTTTTGCCAGCACCAGTGCCTGTTCCAGTTCCTGTAGTATTTAAGTCACAAATACCGTCGCCATTTGCATCTACAAAATTAGGTTTTTCTTTGCCCATATTTCTTTTGCCTGTTCCAGTTCCTGTTCCTGTTGTGTTGTTGTCACAAATACCATCGCCATTTGCATCTACAAAATTAGGTTTTGTTGTTCCTTGATTTCTGATTGCTGTGCCAGTATAGGTATCGCAAACACCATCGCTATTTGCATCAACAAATTTTGTGCCTTTTGATGCTGTGTTTCCCATTTTACCTTTTCCAAAAGGTTGTGCGTTTGATTCTGATACTAATAAAACTGTTACTAGTAAGATTGCTGCTAAAAATCCAATGTGCTTTTTCATAATTTTTTCCTTAATTTTTTATTTTTTAAATAAAAGCTTTTGCTTTTTTTTATTTTCTTTTTTACTAACGGCGCCAATACTAATACTAAATACATTTTGCGTGCCAAGAATTTTTATCATTGATTTATAAAGACTTAACAATTTTTGAGCAATAAATTTTATTAAATATTCGACATTTTTGTCATTAATATATCATAAAATTGTCGAGTTAATATACATTTTTATAATTATAGAACTAATTAGCAATTAATTTTGAATCTTTTTTATAAATTTGCTCCTGTTATTCAATCCCTATCGGTATTGTAGGAATTAATTATTTCCATTCTGTTACTATTATTTTATAATGATAGGATAAAGCATAAGAAATTAATATAACATCTCCTCTTCCTAAACCCACCACCCTAAACCCAATACCCTAACATCTCTTCTCTTCCTAAACCCACCACCCTAAACCCAATACCCTAACATCTCCTCTTCCCATACCCAATACCCCAAACCCAATACCCTAATAACAAATTTTCGTTCAAAATTCTTTTGTTTTTTCGTATGTCCTAAAAATTTCGTAATTTAATGGCTTGATTATATTAAAAAATAGATTTGTTAAGGAAAGATATGTCAGTTAGAGTTAGATTTGCTCCTTCGCCAACAGGTTATTTGCACGTTGGTGGGCTAAGAACTGCTCTTTATAACTATTTATTTGCCAAGCATCACGGTGGTAAGTGCATTTTAAGAATAGAAGATACCGATAGAACTAGATTAGTTGAAAATGCTACCGAAATGCTAATTGATTCATTAAGCTGGGCAGGAATTAATTTTGACGAAGGTCCCGTTCAAGGTGGTGATTGTGGTCCTTATATCCAATCACAAAGATTTGATTTATATAGAGAATATTGCAATAAATTAATAGATTCTGGTGCGGCATATTATGCTTTTGATAATGCAGAAGAAATCGACGCAATGCGCGATCGTTTGCAAAAAGCTGGATTAAATCCGAAGTATGACCGTACAACAATGAAAAACCATTACACTTTAGGCGAGGAAGAAACCAAAAAACTTTTAGCTGAAAATGTACCTCACGTTGTTAGATTAAAAGTTCCAATGGAAGAAGATATTCGTTTTACTGATATTATCAGAGGCGATGTTTCAATCAATGGCAGAGAAGTAGATGACCAGGTTTTATTAAAATCTGATGGTTTCCCTACTTACCATTTAGCTAATGTGATTGATGATTACTCAATGAAAATTACACACGTTATTCGTGGTGAAGAATGGTTAACATCTACTCCAAAGCACGTTTTACTTTATGATGCTTTTGGATGGGAACGTCCACAATTTGCACACTTGCCATTGTTGCTCAATAAAGATAAATCTAAATTGAGTAAACGCCAAGGCGATGTTGCTGTTGAAGATTATAGAGCTAAAGGATATTTTAAAGATACTATTGTAAACTTTGTAGCTCTTTTGGGTTGGAATCCAACTGCAGATAGAGAAATTTATACTTTAGATGAACTAATTAGTTCATTTTCTCTTGAAAAAGTAAATAAAGGTGGAGCTGTATTCGATATTCAAAAATTAGAATGGATGAATGCACAATATTTAAAAGCATTAGACCCTGATTATTTAGCTCAGGAATTTATGCCAATGCTCGAAGAAGCTGGAATTAATGGTATTTCGAATGAATATGCTGCAAAATGCATAACTTTATTCAAAGAAAGACTTCATTTCTTGTCTGAATTAATTCCTAATGCAAGATTTTTATTCGAAAATCCAACTGAATTTGAAGAAGCATATCTTGAAAAACATTGGAAAGAAAATACAATGGATATCGTAATGCCATTGGTAAATATTTTGAAAAATGAGGAAGATTATTCTCATCAAAATTTACACGATAAAACAAAAGAATACGTTGAATCTGCAGGATTAAAATTAAAAGATGTTATTCATCCATTAAGATTGATGATTACTGGTCGCTCTGTAGGTGCCGGTATGTTCGAGACAATGGAAATTGTTGGCAGAGAAAAATGTATCCAAAGATATGATTATTTTATTGAAAAATATGGTAAGTAAAATTTTTAGAATATTTGCAATTGTTTTATTTGCTTTAGGTGCTTTTGTTGCCTGCACTCAGCATTCGGCTTCTGTAACAAAAGGTGATAAACCTTACGCTTGCATAAAGAGCAATTTTGCTGATTTAAAAATCAGATTTGGCACAAAGATAAAAATATTAGATAGTGCAAATAATGCAATTTCAAAGTATTATGGCTATCAGATTGATACAAAAGGTGAAATAGTTTTTTTTGATGATAGGAATTCTAATTCAAAAATATTTACACCTTTGGCAGTAATCAGCAGTGAAGATTATTGCAGGATTTACCACTGGTCTAAAAAAATTGTTTTAGACCAACCGGTTCTCAATGAAATTGGTGATACTCTTAAGTTTTTCGAATTTGAAAACGAAAAAACGAGTATTTTTCAAAGGAATACTTGGCATCCAGGGTTTAAAACTTTGGGCAGTAAAATCACCAGAACTTATATTGATTCAGTCAATATTATTGTACGTAAATATTTAAAAAACACGATTGATTAAGGATAGATATGGAACAGAAATTAAACATTTTGATTTCTGACGATAACGTAGAATTTTGCAGAACAGTTGCTGACATCGTTCAGTCGTTTGGTTATGAGACTATTACGATGCACGAACCTCAGGCAACTATGGATTTTATTGATAAAAATATTAAGAAATTGTCAGTAATTCTTCTTGATATTGAATTTGGTCCTGGCATTATTCTTTCGGGTATCAATATATTAGAGCATTGCAGAAAATATCATCCAGCAATTCCTGTAATTATGATTACCGGAAAAGGGACTGTAGAAACTGCCGTTAAAGCAACAAAACTCGGCGCTGTAAATTTCATCGAGAAAAATACTTTAAGCAAGGAGAAGCTCCACGAGGTACTTACAAGTGCTATATCTAAACTTAATTTAAAAGGCGAAGCCAAAGAAATCCAAAAATTCTTAGAATCCACAGGTATTATTGGCAAATCTAAAAAAATCATCGAAGTTGGCGATTCAATTATTCGCTTCGGAAGAACTGACCTCAACGTTTTAATTACTGGAGAAACAGGAACAGGAAAGAAATTAGTTGCCAAGGCGATTCACTCTGTTTCAAGAAGAGCTAAATACCCGATGGTTACAGTTGATATTCCAAATATCCCAAGAGAATTGTTCCAAAGTGAACTTTTTGGGCATTATAAGGGTTCATTTACTGGCGCACACGATTCTAAAAAAGGTCTTTTCCATCAAGCAAATCGCGGAACGCTATTCTTAGATGAAATTGGTGATTTATCATTAGATTTACAATCAAGTTTATTCATTCCAATTGAAGAGAAATTAGTAAGACGTGTCGGCTCATCCGAATCAGAAGAGCTTGACGTTAGATTTGTTTCTGCTACCGATAAAGATTTGCTCTATGCAATGAAAGAATCAAGATTTAGAGAACAACTTTATCACCGCTTAAGAGAGTGCGAAATTCATATTCCACCATTGAGAGAAAGAGTTGAAGATATTCCTGAAATTATTGATTTTTACTTGCATAAACACAATTTGAGTTATGACGATAGTAAAGCTTTTTCACCTGCTGCAATCGAATATATGCAAGAGCACGAATGGACTGGCAACGTTAGGGAAATGGCTTCAGTTGTGAGATTAGTTTTGCAAACGGTTTCTTCTATGCAAATTGAAGTATCAGATTTGCATAGAATTATTTCAAATAAAGCACTGCCAAATAACGGAGATTTTCAGTCTGAAGCATTGCTTTCCAGTGGAAGAACTCTAAGAGAAGATTTGCAGGAACTCGATAAAAAGAAAATCGAATCTACTTTGGAAAAATGTAATGGCAACGTAAGTAAAGCTGCCGCAATGCTTGACATTTCCAGAGAAACCTTGCATAATAAAATAAGAAAATACGGAATTAATACTCAGTTATTCAGAGTTAAAAACTAATTTATTTTAGTTTAACATTGACTTGCAAATAAGCCCAATATCCAGGATCGCTCCTGTAGAGATTGGGCTTTATTCTATATTGATATTTCATCAAATCATCAGGCAAAAAAGTTCCACAACCTAATTGCAGTTCACTTGCTTCATTTAATTTATAGAATAAAGTAGCATCTATTTCATCGCCAAAGTTAGTATAATCAATAATTGATTTCTTTTGAGAATCGAAGTGATGATATGCAATTTTATAATTAATTGTATTTTCAGGGTTTAAATTTGATACATAAATTTTAGTATCCATTATTCCAAGATTAGACATTCCAGCAGCAGAATAGAAATAATCCATATCACCATAAAAAGGATGCTTGGTGCCAGTTGAATTTTCAAAGATTGTATAATCAGTCGCATCTGTTGGATTCTGACCTGAGCTAATGTCCTCAGCAACTCCAAGATTGAAGTAATCAAACTTGTAATTCCAATCAGCAGAAATTTGCATTGCATTAATTTTCTTCCCAGCTTTTTCGCCAAATTGATAATTAAACTCGCAAAATGCTTTGAAATTATCAGTAATTTTAAAAGCAAAATTACCTCCAATTAAATATCGATTTAAATCAGGATTAACACCATTCGATTGATTTCGGTTTAATTCATAAATCAGATATGCATTCACTGAACTTTCACTTATTTTTTGGTCGTACCATAAGCCATAAATATTGCTGCTATTGTCAGACGTAGCAGGATAAGGTTGGTTGCCAGGCAAAACTTCAACTATGTATTTCCAAATATTATTAGTATATAAATCAAAAAGTGAGAGGTGAATGTTTTCTAAAGAATAATCGATTTTTACTCCATCAAAAGATTTTCCAAAAGGTGACCATTCGTCACTTGAAAAAATTCGTCCATTTGAATAGTCCATTTCAAATCTTCCAATTTGCAAATCTAAATCATTAAAAATTAAATCTTGCAGAATTACATAACCTTGATAAAGGTAAGTGGCTGAAGAGTTTTGACCATTGGCATTATCACCAAATAATCTTGAGTCTTGCATTTGAAGCTTAAAACTCACCTTATTAGTAATCTCTCTTTCTACTCCAAATCTAGCACGCATCAAAGTAACAATAGGCATATATGTGATATTAGAAAAATCGCGTCCATCAAGCTCAGTCCTGCCTAAATATTCACCTGAAAACTTCCAGCCATTGATGTTTTGCAAATCTTCGGATAATGAAATGTTCAAAAAAACAAAAAGGAATATTAAGATTAATTTTTTCATAATTACTCAATATTCCTTATTATTTTAATAAAATACAAGTTTTTAATACTCTTCAACGTGCAATGCACCGAGTTTTTTCTTTGTGTGTTTAGTATAATTTCTTTTTTCCAAGAAAGCGCAAACAGAAGTAACCATCTTAGGATTACCACAAAGATAAAAATGTGTTTTTTCAGGATCAACAATTATTCCTTTTTCTTCTAAAATTCCGGAATCCAAGTGTTGTTCGATATAACCTGTTAAGCCAGTCCAACCTGGATCGGGTTTCAACAAAGTTGGGAAGTATGAAAAATTAGGAAAAGTATTTTGAATAAATTGCAATTCACTTAAATAACCTAAATCCCAAGGATAAGCTGCACCGTGGAAGATTGCCATTTTGGTGTTATCATTTTCTCTCATATGAGAACGCAAGAATGAAATATATGGAGCCAAACCTGTACCAGTGGCAATCATAACAATATTGCAATCTTTTGGAGTTTGATTCAACTGGAATATTCCAAATATTTTTGTATCAAGCCACATTCTACTACCTTGAACTAAATTGAAAAGACGAGGAGTAAGCTGACCAGATTTAACCTGGCTGATATAAAATTCGAAATGTTGTGTCTCGTGATTAGCAGAAGAAATGGAGTAAGAACGTTGAATTAAAAAATCGTCCTGAACTGATTCCATTGGAATTACTGAATTTTGGGAGCGTAGCTCACAACCCATTAATCCAATATTAGTAAATTGTCCTGCTTGAAATTCATTTCTTGGCTCATCTGTTTTTACTCTTAATACCATCAAATCGGGAGTTATTAAAATTTTCCCAACCACTGTTGCATTATAAGGTGAAGTTTCCATAATCCTAAATATATATTTATACTATCTTTACAAAAATAAGAAAAAATTACAAAATGATTTGCATATTGATTTGAATAAAATAAAATAATAACAAAAAAGAAAGAATTCGGAAAAAATATGGAATAGCAATTCAAAATTAAACAAAAAAAAGACGCACTACTCAGCGCGTCTATTCAAAAAAATAATTCAAATGATAATTATTTCATCATTTTGCTTAATTCTGCCATAAATCCTGCTTTATCTCTACCGCCAACGATTTTTTGAACGATTTCGCCTTTTGTATTGATTAGGAATGTAGAAGGAACTGCTTCAATTCCGCCATAAGCTTCAGCTAATTCGCCTGAGCCAATTACAATTGGATATGATAATCCGTTTTTTGTCCAAAAGTTTGAAACAACATTAACAGCTTCATTCATTGTTTGAACTTGCTCTAAAGCAACGCCTAAAACAACTAAATTTTTGCTTTCCATTTCTTTGGAAATGGCAACCAAATCAGGTAATTCTCTGCGGCAAGGTGGACACCATGTACCCCAGAAGTTTAATAATACATATTTGCCTTTGGTAAATTCTGAGAATTTTACTGTTTTGCCGTTTTCATTCCAAGTAAAATCTGCGGCTAATTTGCCAACTGGTTTTTCAGCTGAAACTGAAGGATAAACTTTAACTGCTGAAGAAATTGAAGTTTCTTTCTTTACTTCAGTTGTGGTTCCTGTTTCAGGAGTTTTTGCGTCTTTTTTTTCTGATGAGCAACTTAAAATGCTCAATGAAATCAATGCTAATGCTAAGAACTTAAATATTTTCATCATACACCTTAAAAAAATTTATATAAAAAATTATAATCCTGGTATTCTTGGAAATTTATTCAATTTTGAATATTTATAATAAAATCCCCAAGCTTTTTTTAGCCAATGTCCTATAATTGGCATCACTAATATACTATCTCCTTTGGTAGTTCTGGTTACCATTGCCGCTCCATCACCAGAGTCCATCAAACAAATTATACTGATATGGTCTTTATAGCTCTTTAATTCTCCAATTCCAGTTTTTGAAACTTGGAAATTATTTACAGCTACGTCAGCCATCATTTCTGCCATATGCCCTTGCTTAGCTATCCATTCAGTGCCAGTGATTTCAGCAACATCACCAATTGCATAAATATTTGAATAACCTTCAGCTTGGCAACCATCAGAAATTTTAATAAATCCAGCTTTATTGACGGCTAAACCAGAATTTATTACTACAGAATTTCCAGAACCACCTGCAATAAAAATTATTAAATCAGAGCTTAACTCGCTATCATCTTCAAAAATGACTTTCCTTGGTTGAAATTCTTTGATTTTTTTGCCAATATATCTTTTGATATTATATCTATCGTAAAATTCGCCAATTTTATTGAAGGCTTTAGGTCCCATCTTTTTGCCTGGCTCAGCCATTGGTGCAAAAAAGTTTATTTCAAAATTTTCTCTTATTCCTTTTTTCTTTAAATAAGTTGCAATGTTGAACATTATTTCAAATCCAGGACCGCCTCTTAATGTTGAAGAAGCTTCATCGTTTGGGTTTCCAGCAAAGCCAACTGCAATATTGCCACTTCCTTTTAGAACCAATTTTTCAAGTTCGTCTCTAACTTTTAGCGTATCTTCAGGAGATCCACAAATTGTTAAAGTGTTTTCAACTCCTTTGTTTTTTACTTTGTGCATCCCGAATGCTATGAACAGATAATCGTAATCAAGTGAACCACTTTTTAAAATTACTTTATTATTATTGGGCTCAATTCCTGTAACTTCGTCGATAATTAAATCGAATTTATGAACTTTTTGCAAATCTGTTAACATTAATTTTGCATCTTCGAATTTATTTTCTTTTGTGGGAATCCAAATTGAAATAGGATAGATAAACAGAAAATCCCTATTTGAAACTAAGGTAACATTATAACCCAATTTTTTTAGTTTAATTACTGCTTCAATCCCTGCAAATCCACCACCTAAAACTACTATTTTGTCCATAATTTTTGTATTCGAATTAATATTTGAGAATATCTTATTAAAATCTATCTTAAATTATTAATTTCTTTAATCAATAATCCTTTGTTCTGAACTCCGACAAATCGCTTAACTTCTTTGCCATTTTTCATTAAAACTAAAGTTGGAATACTTCTTACTCCAAATTGCTGTGCTAATCCTTGCTCTTGATCAACGTTAAGCTTGCAAATATTTGCATAGTCTTTTACTTCGGTTGCTACCTCGTTCAAAATTGGAGCCATAAGCTTGCAAGGCATACACCAATCTGCCCAAAAATCAATCAGGGCAATTGTGCCCTGAACTGATTTAACATAATTTGATTGAGTTAGGGTAATTACATCTTTGCTTGCTTCTACTTGAGAAGTTTTTAACTTCTTGTAACTAAATAGCATATAACCTAATCCAAGAGCAAAAAGACCTAGTAATATATATAAAAATATCATTATTATTTCTTTTTATTA
>CAIWET010000400.1 GCA_903911805.1 uncultured Ignavibacteria bacterium
AAAATAAATAAAAAAATTCAATAATTTTATAATATTGAATGTATCTAAATGTATTCCAGTTCTACTTTCTAAAAATCCAAATGAAATCATAATTATATTTGCATACTTAAGTGGTCTGCGAGTTTGGAATTGAAATAAATTTAAGCGTATTGTAATCTTCTGCCTTTGGGTTGTGGGATTGAGTCCCCAAATTCTTCAGCTACTTCTAACCACAACGTCATAGCATCTTTAACATTCTTAAGAGCAATCTCATCTGTCTCACCGTGTGCAATACAGCCTTTTAATTCGGGAATTTCAGCAATAAAACAGGAATCTTCTGAGCTCCAATATAGAATTATTTCATATTTATTCAATTATCTTTTTCCTCAAGTAATATTTAAGAATTACGATTATTATTAATTAATATTTGAGTAATTGTTTATCTATACTCAAGAAACTCCCCCAAATCATAATCATATTTCCTAACTCCGTTGTCTGCGAGTTTTCTTAATTCCCCTTCGAGTACGAAGGGGTACCCGTAAGGGCGGGGTAGTTGTTCTTTGTTTTTGTATTTGCCGTCCTCGAGATGTATCAGCTTTCCAAATGAATTTAAATTATTCATAAATAAAAACTATTATCTATTAAACAATCAGGACAAATATCTTGACCATTTTTCCATTCAATCGTTTTACCTGAAATTCTAACAGTTTTAAAATACTTTTCATCTTTTAATTCCGAAAACCAATCACCATTAATATATGGTTTGCAATCAAAATATTTAATTTCTTTATTAGAAAACTCAATTTCTAATATATAATCCTCTTTGGGATTTACAATAATTGGTTTGATTCTATTCATTATTATCTTAAAGGATCAATTTTAAAAAATTCCTTACCCTCTGAAAGTAATTTCCAGTTTGCTATTAAATCTTCGTTATGAATTTCTATCCATGCTTGAAATAATTTTAGTTTTTTGGGTGGGATTTCACCACTTAATACTTCCCCTTCAAGTGAAATCGCAACTTCATATTCTTGATATTCTGCATGAATATGTGGCAAATTATGACGAGAATTAATTTCTCAATACATTTTGATTATTATTCCAAAGAATACACTTAAAGTAGGCATCAAATTTTCCCTAATAAACCAAAAATAATATAAACGATATGAATCATTTTCTATTATCTATACTCAAAAACCTCCTCAAATCAAAATCATATTTCCTTACTCCGTGGTCTGCGAGTTTGCTTACTTCCCCTTCGAGTGGGAAGGGGTGCCCGTAAGGGCGGGGTAGTTGCACTTTGTATATGTATTTGCTTCTGGTTTTCATTTCCAATTTCATTATTATAATATTTACAAAATTATAGTATTAAGATTCTTAAATAAATGAAATATTGAATCGTTTATAATTGCATTATAGAGGAGATAATATGATTATAGAAAATGAAAATACAATAACTTTTTCAAAAACAACTTGGGATGAGTTAAAAGCAATTGATTATTTTAGTGAATTAATCGAAGCAATAGAAGATAGAGAAGCTTTGCAAAATTCAAAGGCAAGTACCGAATATTTTGTTGATTTGGATGATTATCACAATAATCGAATAAAAAGCGAAAATGTATAAAATCAAATTATCAAATAATGTTGTAAAACAATTAGATAAACTTGACAAAAGTACATATTTAAGAATCTATAATAAAATGCAATCCCTAAAGGAAAACCCTAGACCTATTGGTTCAATCAAATTAACTAATGCCGATGGTTATAGAATAAGAACTGGGGATTATAGAATTTTATATGAAATAAATGACAAAGAAGTATTTGTTTTTATTTTCAATATTATGCATAGAAAAGAAGTTTACAGGAAAAACTAAAATATCAGAACAAACCTTCGCTTAATTATTTCTCAATTCTATTCATAGAATACTGATACGGAGTCCAGCCGTAATATTTCTCCCATAGCTTATCAATTGATAGAAACCGCCCCAAATCGTAATCATATTTCCTAACTCCGTGGTCTGCGAGTTTGGATTCGTTGTCCTGCTCTTTGTAAATGTATTTGCTTCTGGTTTCCATTTCCATTTTCAATATTATTAAGTTACAAACTTATAAATTTTTTCTTAAATATTTCCATTTTTTTGGTCAAAAATCTTACCATTATTCGCAATTAGAAAATTTTAAACAACATAAATGTTACAAACAATAACAATTATTTGTTTATTTAAAAAAAAATTCACAATTTTGCTTTTTGGTAATGTA
>CAIWET010000401.1 GCA_903911805.1 uncultured Ignavibacteria bacterium
AAGTAGTTGGGTCAATTGTATCTTTGCTATTAAAATTTGTATTAGCAATTATAGCCATATCGAAAGCACTGTCTAATATCATTTTATAATTATTTGTAAACAAATAGGATTTATTTGTCATTAATTTTAAACTGTTATTCTTGCCAAATAAATCAGAGTATTTAGAATATATTTTATTAAGATTTTTGTATTCTGGCATCTTTTCTGATCCACTGGTTGCAACTTTATATTCACTCTTATTTGAACAAGCATTTAATCCAACCATGATTAATAGCAAAAATACTTTATATTTATTTTTCATTTTATTATCCTCTAACTGTTTTATATCGAAATTATAAACACATTAAATAGGTATTTATTTTAAAAACCATTGATTAAATTGTCAAAAATAAATAAAAAAAGCGAACAATTTCTTGCTCACTTTTCATATTAAAAATCTTTAGGAAGTTTTTAGTGTTTAAAGTGTCTCATTCCAGTAAATATCATTGCGATATTATTGTCGTCAGCGGCTTTAATTACCTCTTCGTCTCTTACTGAGCCACCTGGCTGGATAACAGCAGTTGCTCCAGCTTCAAGTGCTTGCATTACTCCATCAGCAAATGGGAAGAATGCATCGGAAGCACATACTGAACCGTGGAGATCTAAATCCATCATTTTAGATTTTTCTACTGCAATACGTGCAGAATCAACTCTTGACATTTGACCAGCGCCAATTCCTAATGTTCTGTCATCTGAAGTATATACAATAGCATTAGATTTTACGTGTTTACATACTTTCCAGGCAAACATCATTGCTGTCATTTCAGCTTCTGTTGGTTGGCGTTTTGTAACAACTTTTAAATTGTTTTTATCAATCAATTGAGTGTCAGTTGCTTGAAGTAAATAACCTCCTGCAACAGATTTAATATCATTTTTTAATGATTTTTTTAATAAATCATAATCTGCTTTAATTAATCTTCTATCTTTTTTCTTAGTTAAAATTTCTAATGCCTCTGGAGTAAAATCAGGAGCAATAATCAATTCCGTAAAAAGGGAATGTATAGTTTCAGCAGTTTCTTTATCGATTGTGCGATTAACAGCGATTATTCCGCCAAAAGGAGATACATTGTCTGTTGCAAATGCTTTATGATAAGCTTCTGTTAGAGTTTCGCCAGTTGCAACACCACAAGGGTTTGTGTGTTTAATAATAGCTAATGCTGTTTCATCAAATTCCAAAATCAATTTAGAAGCAGAATCAATATCTAAAATATTATTATAAGATAATTCTTTTCCGTGAAGTTGATGGAAAATATCATTAAATTTTCCATAAAGCATAGCAGATTGTTGTGGATTTTCGCCATATCTTAAATGATAATAACTTTTTAATGGTAAACTCCAGTAATCAGGAGTATTTTCTTTGGTATATTCTCTTAAATAACCACTAATAACTGAATCATAATAAGAAGTAAGATTAAATACTTCAGCTGCTAATTTCAATCTGAATTCTTCATTAATTGTCTTATTATTATCTTTCATCATTCGGATAATTTCCTGATAATGACGAGGATTAACAACAGGAGCAGTCCATAAATAATTTTTGGAAGCAGCTCTAAGCATACCAGGACCACCAATATCTATATTTTCGATTAAATCTTCGTGATCAGCTTTTCTCTCTAAAGTAGCTTCGAAAGGATAAAGGTTAACAACTAATAAATCAATTGAGCTAATATTGTGCTCAGCTAATTGACTTAAATGTTTCTCATTATCTAATTGTGCTAGCAGACCTGCGTGAATAGTTGGGTGAAGAGTTTTTACTCTGCCATCTAAAATTTCAGGAAAACCGGTTAATTCAGAAACACTTTTTACAGGAAGTCCAGAGTCTTTAATTAAGGTTGCAGTTCCACCGGTAGAATAAATTGAAATACCTAAATCAACTAATTCTTTTGCAAATTCTACAATTCCGGTTTTATC
>CAIWET010000402.1 GCA_903911805.1 uncultured Ignavibacteria bacterium
CCGATCTTTGTTATTATGATTTAACTGAATAAATCATAAGATATATTAACTGGTGTTGATTGTATATTTTAAAATATAAATTGATGTAAAATGAGAATTAAAAGTTTTGTTATATTATTGCTGTTAACTACTTTATCTTACAGAACATTAGCAGAGCTAAACTCAGCTGATCAGAATAAAGCCAAGAAGTTATTTATAGACCAATGTTCAAAGTGTCATAGGAAAGATGGTAAAGGGATTATTGGAGTGTACCCTCCTGTAAAAGATGCTGATTATATTAAAAATAATGATGCAATCGAATTGCTAAGAGGAATGCTATTCGGTAGAAGTGGTAAATTGAAAGTTAATGGTACCATTTATAATGGAGTTATGATTACTGAAATTGATAAAAGTTTTTCTGATGAAGATTCAGCCCTATTATTAAATTATATACTTCAAAATCTAAATGGCATTAATAAATCAGTATCCCCAAAAGATGTTAAAAATGCACGTAAGGCTGGGAAATTGCCTCCACACAAATAATGAATAAACTCTTAATAATATTAGTTTTTTTTTCTTCAGGTTTGCTTTTTGCTACACCTGAGATTTCATTATGGACAAATAATCAATGTTCCAAATGTCATATTAATATGCAAGGTGGTGGACAAAGAAATGCTTTTGGAAAAAATTTCGGTAAAAATACTTCAGTTATTTCTTCATTAAGCACAGATATCACTAATAATTCTATAATAGCTGAAATCATTAAACGATTGAATTGGATAGAGATACCTTATTCATATCACATAGCAAAAACAGAGCAAAAACCAGATAGTTTATTATTCTATGGTTTTGATTCGAGATTACAATCAGCAAGAAGTCATAAAAGTGAAACAACTTCAAGAAAATTCTTTCCAATGCAAGGAAGTGTATATATTGGCTCAATTCCATTTAATTGGCTTACCTTAGAAGGGCAATATAATTTTGGTCCCAAGATTTTTCAAGGTCAGCGAGAATGGTCATCTTCAGCAATTTTCAATTTTGGGAAAGAATTACCAAAATTAAGAGCTGGATTTTTTCAACCATCAATAGGAATTAAAGATTGCGATATGACATCGCTTGATAGAAGAGTTCCCTTTCCAGATGGTTCAGAAATAATAATTTCTCCAGATTTTGCTGAAATTGGGGCTGAATTAATTTACGAACCAAATGAATGGTTAACCGTTAACGGGGGTTTATTTGACAGTAGATCTCTAAATGAAGTTTTAGTAGGAAATCATCAATCAATAGTTTCTGTTCCACACAATCCAACAATAACTAGCAGAATAGCCATATACCCATCTTGGATTATAGATGATTTCTATGATTCATACTTTGGTGCATCATTTCTAGTTAATGGAAATTTCAAATATTTTTCAGCTTTTGCTGGTATTGCACCTCTACCTGAGATACATTTTTATTTCAAATATAATTATTCCAATAAGCCGAATACAATGCCATATCAGAGAACTACAAATACTTTTATTTCTGGTACTAACTTCATCCCAACAAAAGGAATTATACTTGGGCTAAGGGCTGAAACTGGTTCATCTGATTGGCTTTATCCAAATTCTAAATATACAATCAACACTACACAAGCAATAATAAATGCAAAAGTGTTGCTCTTCCCATTTTTTGAAATTA
>CAIWET010000403.1 GCA_903911805.1 uncultured Ignavibacteria bacterium
CAATTAAAAATATTGATTCGGCAATTCCTATAAAAGATATTACTATTTCTGATATTCAA
Organism: uncultured Ignavibacteria bacterium; assembly: GCA_903911805.1. Lineage (GTDB taxonomy): Bacteria > Bacteroidota > Ignavibacteria > Kapaibacteriales > UBA2268 > CAIWET01. The sequence goes on from CAIWET010000403.1 coordinate 60, forward strand.
GGAAAAATAATTTATCAGTTAAATACTTCAGACCAATTCAAAAATGAAATATCAATAAATATACCTCTAAATTCAGGAATATATTTTGCAAGAATTTCAACTATTAAAGATGTTATTACTCAAAAATTCCAAGTGACGAGGTAATTATGAAAAAGATAATATTATTTCTTCTTGCTATTATTACAATTGCAAAATCACAAGACAAAGAGCCAATACAATTCCGATTTACCGTAAATGGAGATAGCACTTATTTAAATGCAAGTGATACAAATTTTCAACAAAAGCACTTCCTAAAAGGATGGCACTGGGATTCAAAAAAGAAAATAAATACATTTAAGCATAAGAATCCAGTAATCTCATTAGTGGAGTATTACTGGATTATTCGCTAAATATAAAAAATCGAATCAAGAAATTCTCTTGTCTTTTTGAGAAAACCTATTTAAATTTTATTTAAAAGTATATTTAAAATCTAAAACCGGTAATTTATAGCTTGGACCATTTATTTGTGGTGTACCAACAGAAGACTTTGAATACATTCCATATAATCCAGCTAAATTAAAATCTAATTTAATATTGCTTTCTGCATACTTTTTGTCAATTGACCTATCCCAATAATAATTCAATAGTGGTGCAAAAACTGCAATTCCACCAGCGGTTGCCATAATTGGAATATATCTTCCCATATCGTTGCTTGAGCCAAACATTATCAAACCAAGTCCAGTTCCAACTAATCCACCACCCAAAAAGCCAAGATTTAGATAAGTTCCCTGAGATTCAGTTAAATTAATTTTTTTTGCAAAATGGTCGCCCAAAATTGCTCCAGCAATACTTCCAACTAATAATGAACCAGTATAAAATTCATAATCAGTCGAGTTACTAAAATTATCTACTGCACACAATAAACTAAATGGTAAAGCTGCTCCCAATATAGTACTTGAACTTACCAATCCAGCATCACCATCAGCATAATAATTATCTTTTGTAGCAAGAACTCCTGCTACATAACCAGCAGCAGATGTTAAAAGACTTATTCCAGCAAATGTTCTTGGACCTTCATCAATATCTGAATTTCTTGCTAAACCTGAAGTGAAATAAACCAATGGACCAATTGCTGCACCAATGCTTGCGTAGTTTCCAATTGCACTTGATTTGCCTAATGTAAATTTATTATTTTTTGCTATATTATAATTTGCGATGAATTCGCCAACGCTTCCAATTAGAATCGATGTAGGAATCATTTTTGAATCACTTTTAAAAGCATCTTTACCACCCATTAAAAACGATGCCATTAATCCGTGATAAACACCCAAACTACCTCCAAAAGTAGAAAATCTTGCCATTCCTTCTGTTATATAACTATCATTAGTGGAGGCATATGCAACTAAAAATCCTAATCCTGCTGATAAGAAATAAGATCCTATATTTATTGAAACATCGTTTGAATTAATAATTACAGGGACAGTCCAACCCCAGGCACCTAAAGAATAGGTTACAGCCGATGCAATGAATTCAGTTCGACCTGATTTTTGCAAACCCAATTCAAAACTTGGGCTAGAATATATTTTGTCCGAAATATTTAATTTATAATTGTTATACTGGGTTTCGTCAAGATTAACTTTTTTCTTTTTGCGAGTACCATTATCGTTATAATTTATTTCTAAAGAATATTGATTGTAATTGATTTTATAAATATAAACATCCAAGATGTCGGGATATTCAGGGTATAAACTGAATTTTGAGCACATATCCTTATCAAGCATCATAACTTTTCCGGCAGTGTCCAAAGGAACAGCTTCTTCTTGAGAATACAAAAAAGCAAAATTCATCAGGAAAATTGCTAAAATTAATAAATACTTCTTTTTCATTTTTTTCCTCCTTACATAATCATATAATTGTTTGAAGATAAACAAG
>CAIWET010000404.1 GCA_903911805.1 uncultured Ignavibacteria bacterium
TAATTTTTTTTCATTTTTCATATATTTTATTTTGTACTGTTAAATAAATGTTGTAATTTTGTAAGTGTAAGAAAATCAAATACTTAAGTATATTTAGAAAGGTAAAAAATGAAACACGATTTTGAAATAATTGCAAAAATAGTTGAAGAAAAATATTATGATTTAGAAACATTCGATGAAGTTGTTGCTTATTTAAACACAATCGGAATTGCAATAACTGATGAAGAATTATTTGAAGAAGCATATAAATATCCTATTATTGATTCTTATTTAGTTTCTTTTTAATATTTCGTAATTCCCAAAGGTCTGAAAGGTATTTTTCCATTGCTAATTTGCCTGGAATAAAACTTTCAAACCTCTCTAAACCATTCTTAAAATCTTTATGTTTCATAAAGTTCAGTGTTTTCTTCGGCATTTTATTTATGCCATAAGCAGAAATACCGAATGCGGCTCTTAATCCTTCAGAAGCAGCATCAGCAGAATAGAATGGATATCGTTCAAGAATGACCTTATCCGCAACTCCGAACATATGTATTTTCTTATTATCAAATTCAGATATTACTCTAGCATAAAGATTGTCAAGCCACTTAATTTTTACTTTTCTTGATTTACCTACAACTCCACCTAAGCAAATATGATTATATTCAGAAAGATAATCTTTCAATAATTCAATAGGTTCACCATAATGGAAAGTGATTAAAGGTTTTAACCCTTCTTTTTCCATTAAACGATTATTGCTCAAAGTGTTTTTATAATTTGAAATATCGTCTAATCCAGCGTAATAATCAATATTATTTATATTCGATTGAATGAATTTAATATAATTATTAATATCAATTTTAATTCCCAAAGTACTAGCGGAGAATGCCCCTGAATCTAGAAAGAAAGAAGATCCATTATTTTTAATTGTCTGCAATGTTGCACCATTCTTAATAGCGTTTTTGTAATGATAACTTACTAAAATATTCGTGTTCGGATATTTCAAAACCAAATTTAAATAAGCACTATTACTCACTGCAAAAAATATTTTCATTCTATCCCTATTAATTTGTGCATTTGCACAGACAATCTAATTTGTGGATGGACCATTATTAAAGCTAAAATCTTTTTCAATGATTCTTCATTTAATTTATTATCATCGAAAACAGGGGATAAAATAAGATTTTCACTTATTCCAACTAAAGGTGCAAAAAATTGATTGTCTGATATTAATTCATTAAAAGAATCTGTTACTACAAATCTCAATTCATGAATTTTATTATAATGAAAATTATTATAAACTTTTACTAGATTTCCTTTTGGAGAAACAACAATATGGTCTATACCTTTTGGAATTTTTTTCAATCCATTAGTTTCGATTTGCAAATAATAGCCTAACGTTTTAAGAGTATTTATTAAATTTGAATTTATTTGCAATGAAGGTTCTCCGCCACAAAGCGAAATATTCTGAGTTTTATATTGAGAGATCTCAGCAATAATTTCACTCAGTTTCATAGGTTTATTTGGCAAATGATTTGTATCGCAAAAATCACATTTTAAATTACAACCTGAAAACCTAATAAAGATAAATGGTTTTCCGACGTTCAACCCTTCGCCCTGAATCGAATAAGTAATTTCATTAATATAATAATTTTTATCGTTATTGATATTTGCTTTTAAAATAGCGTTGGATCTTTGAAAACAACTATCACATTTACCACAATGATTTTCTTCACCCACATAACAAGAATATGTATAATAAATTTCAACATTAAGCATATAACCTAATTCAACAATAGAAGATTTTTGCAAATTACAATATGGGAATAATATTTTAATATCTTTGTTCGTACCGGAAACAGCAGCAGAAGTCATAATCTTTGCAAATTCTTCAGTATCATCATAATACAAACCTGAATTTAAACCATTCCCACCACAATAAATTTCTTTTATATTTAGTTCATCGGCTAATGAAATTGCATAGGAAAGAAAAATCCCATTTCTAAAAGCTACATAAGATTTTGGTCTTTTTGAATTAATTTCATTTTCATTTCTACCAGTATCAATTTTTAGATTTGGATTTATTATTGAACAACTTTTTAAAAAACTTAAATCGATTTTTATAACTTTATAATCAACATTGTTTTGATTGCAGAAATATTTAGCAACTTCAACTTCTTTTAATAAAGTTTGTCCATAATCAAAAATCAAACATAAAGGTTTCTTATCTTTTGCTATTAATTCGTGTAATAAAACTGTACTATCAATTCCACCAGACAATAATAATATACTATCTAACATAATTTTAAAAACTCCTGTTTTCTTCCTAAATCTTCTTTGAAAATCCCTTTATAACTAAATGTAACCATTTCGCCTTGCTTTTTTACTCCTCGCATTTCTTTACATAAATGGCGTCCACTAACTTGAACAGCAACACCATTTGGTTCTAATATCTTATCTAAATAATTAGCAATATTTTCTGTAAAGTATTCTTGAGTATTTAATCTCCTTGAAAAATATTCTACAATTCTAGCTAATTTACTTAAGCCAATAATTTTATCTTTTGGCAAATAAGCAATAGTTACTTCTCCGAAGAAAGGCAACATATGATGTTCGCAAAAAGTATAATATTGAATTTTCCTATCGAATATCATCTCACTATAACCTTTTGAATCAAACACAGTAATTTTTGGTTCATTAGCTTTAAGTAATTCAAAATAAGCTTTTGCAACTCTTTCAGGAGTATCAATTACTCCTTCTCTATTTGGATTATCGAATGTTGCA
>CAIWET010000405.1 GCA_903911805.1 uncultured Ignavibacteria bacterium
ATAATTCCATTAATAAGACTAGTTTTAGCTTGAAAATAATAGATTAATCCAATTGTCCAAGGGGTGCCAAAGATAAAGATAATATGAAGAGTATAAGTGATAATATTATTTTTACTTAAATTCCCAATTAATTTTTCATAATTTTTGAAGAATTTACTTAAAAAGAAATATAAACCTATCAAGATAAAAGAATATCCAATCTTAGTAAAAATAATAAATGGGGAAGAGGTCATTGAATTATAAAATAAAGCACCAGTATCAATAAAATGACTTAAAATTAATCCGGATAAAGAAATCAAAGACCCAGAAATTACTAAAATCATACTGATCTTAGTTGAATTATTTTCTTTTAGATAATCAGCCAAAAAATATCCTAAAAATGTACCAATAAATAAAAATGGAGCGTGAGAAGGATAAGAGAAGTTTGAACCACCTGACTGTGTTAGATAATGCCCAAAATAAGGATGTACATATTGAAACCAATTAATTGAATGGAAAAAGGGTGTGGATATAATTAAAATTAATCCAAAAAATAAACTACTATAAGCAAGCTGTTTATTCGATTTCGTTAAGTTCATTATAATAATCAAAGTGAGGAGTGAAATTGCAATAATGTTTAATGTTCCGACTTTAAAAAAATTAAACCAGTCAAATTGACTCATCATCGAGAATTGAGACATATTAGTTACTGGGAAAATTAATAGATAATCAATTAATAATAATAATAATGCTCTTTTGCATCGTTTCCAAATAATATTAGAATCAACTAATCCATCTTGATTTCTTTTTATACCAATAAAATTAACCATACCAGATACTATTAAAAATGTTGCGGAAGTAACACTTCTGATAATCATCCAAATATCACCGGTAAATCCAAGATTAGTAATCTCAGAAGGATTTACAATTGAACCAATTGTATGCCCCTGAATCATAAAGAATATTGCCATTAATCTCGCAAAATCTAAAGCTAGGTAACGATTATTTGTAGGCATCTCTAATATACATTTTTGCAGTATTATGAGATCCATTATGATCTTTCATATCTAATACTTTATTATAAAATTCAAGTGCTTTCTTCCTGTTGTTCAATTTATCATAACAATTACCCATTTTCATTAATGTCATTGTTTGAAAACCAGTAACTTCTTTATCTACATAATTATTAGCTTCTAAACACTTACTGAAATACTTTAAAGCATTCTTGTAATTTTGTTTAATTACCTGTGAATAACCAATATAATATAAGGCTTCTCTCGAAGTGATATCATCATAACCTGGGAATTTGGTCATATATCGTATTAATATTTCTCTCCAAACTTTTTCAAATTGATCAACATTACCCATTGAAACAAGTGTTCTACCATAATATCTATGAAAATATGGATTATTTGGAAATTCAGCATGTAAATCATCTGCTATTTTAAATGCTTTAAAATGATCTTTTTCGAAATCATAGAATATTTGCAATAATACAACTTTGGCTTCAACTTGAGTATATCTTGATGACCTTGCTGATGCTTCTAATTGAGCTATTCCTATTTGTTTGTTGCCATAAGGAAGAAATACAAGTAAAGGTTTTGCTTCAGGATATTTTTGAGGTATTGCTTCAGCAAAATAATTATAAAGACCTATTCCAAGCATAATATCAAGATTATAAGGCGCATTTTCCAAACATTTGATTAAAATATCATAACCTTCTTTGCCATCTAAACCTGCTCTTATCCAATTATCTCGTATAACATTGAATCTACCTCTATATCCTAGCGCACCACCTTTAAAGAACAAAGCAGTCATATCGTATTCATTAGAATCCAAAATTTTATTACTAACTTCAATTACTTTATCAATTTTTTTCAGAAATCTCTTATCATAATTTCTTACATCTCTGTAAATTGTAATTTTCCACCAATCAGACATAGCATCAAGGAAATATCCAGCTGGATGCCAAGGATATCTCTTTTGAACTTCTTTAAAGCACTTTTCTGCCTCGTCAAACTGAACATTATAGATAAATTTTGTCCCAGTTCTAATTAAGCTATCAGCATCAGTTCGTAATATGCTCCATTG
>CAIWET010000406.1 GCA_903911805.1 uncultured Ignavibacteria bacterium
GGTTGTCTCAAAAGTACAAATTAATTTTTGTGGTGTCATTCTGAGCAAAGCGAAGAATCCAGAAAATCAACGACTTTCGAGTTTTCTGGATTTCTCACTTCGTTCGAAATGACACTTTTGATACATCCTCTTTTCTTTTATTTACTTAACCAGCCAAGGAGCAACATAGTCTTGAGGTCTCTTTTTTTGAATAGGAGTTTTTGGAACAAAATTAATATCAATTTTTGTAATTTTATCATTGCTCAATTTAAATAATAAAGATTGATAAGGTTCAAAAATCAATTCTAATTTATATTGATTCTTATTAAAATTTATAGTAATTGCTTCCTTTTTTGTAATATTGCATAATGATTGCCCATAATCTAATGGAAATTTTAATCTTTCAGACATTGGATTTGGGAAAAACAGATATAGCTCTTCCCCATCTTTTCTTACCCAATGAGCCGGAATTTTATTTCCCTGAATAAATGGTTCAAAATCTTTCGGTAATTCAGATAGAATATTTTTATTCGAAAATAAAGATTTAACAATTTCAATAGAATTTTCAAATTTTACAGCTGATGGATTTTCTGGTATTCTTTTTATAATAATTTTCAATCCAGATTCTGCTAATTCCTTTAATCTTAGAATAACTTTATAATCTAAATACTTAGCATCAACATATAAATACTTTACATCTAAATTTCCAACTTGTAATCTACCATTATTAACTTTAGCTTTCGATAAAAATTCACCATTAATCCAAGTTGGATTATATCCCTTTAATTCATCAGGGAAATAAACATATCTCATTTCATAATAGCCCCAAGCCCAAATAAATTGTTGCTCTTTTGGCATTATTCCATTAATCCAGCTATCTTCAGTTGGCAGATAAACTGCAATATCAGAATATGTATTACCTTTTTTCATAAATCCTGAAATCTTTTCAAGATATTTATTAAATTGAGGGATTTCTTCAGCTAAAGCTCCTTTTGAACCAATGTGAGTAGTTGCATAAAAATTCACTGTGTCGCAATCTTTAGGGTTGTGTGCTTTTCCATGCCATATAATTTGATTAATACCATTTGCAAAAAGAGCATCGGCTACTAATTTTAAATCTGCACATTGTTCCTCTCTGATGTAATCTCTGGGCCAACCATAAAGACAAGTGAATGTTTCAGAACTTACAGCAGTTTTGCCCGATAAAAGTGCTGCAGAAGCAGGAATAGAGCAATATTCTGGCTCAAAGAGCATTGATTCACCTTCAGGGATATCCAATAATGAATAACCAGAAATTAAATCGCAGGGAGCACCTGAAACTTGACCTCTTGATAAGATTCCATTTGAATTTAGAAAAGATGTATAATTTTTATAAAAATCCAAAACTTTCTCAGAAATCAAACTCATATAATCATATAAATGATGATTATTTTCTTTATCATAAATTTTGTCCATAAATGGAGTGATATCGTAGCCAAATTTATTAATAAAATCTTTATCGAGCCCATCAGCCCATAATTTCTCGGTTTCTACCTCCCAAGAATCAACAAAATACGCTTGAGGTAATTTCACACTTGGTTTAGGAAAAGCACTCATCAAACGTTCAAAATATGGCATATAATTCTTTTTTGTCAAGTGATCAATTACATATCCTGGTTTTGGATGCTGCCAAGAACGTGTTATATCTTGTCTCCATTTAGAATCACCAAATTTTTGTGTAGCCTGCTCATAAGGAACTGAGGCATCTCCAAAGGGCCAAAGCGTGCCAAAAGTCAAATCACATCCTAATCCGATTGAATCGGCATATTTCACTGCATAATTGACTATATTTGTCCAATCACTACTTAGCCATTCTTGCCTTGGTGTATAAGATGAATCATTCTTATTGAAGCGATTTAATGGGTAAACCCAAGCAATTTCAACCCCACCAAAGCCATTAGCTTTAAGCCAATCAAGATTGAAGCGAATATCTTCCTCTTTAATTAATGAGGCAAACCACCAATATCTTGTAAATGGTTTAGAAGTTTTATCAAAAGCACTATGATTGGGTTTGATTGGAGCAGAATCAGCAAAATAGCAGTTTAAAAATATGATGCTAATAATTAGAAGAAGTATGTGTTTTTTCATAAATTTCGTTAAATAATTTTTTTAATAATATTTAAACAAAATTAAGAAATTTAAATTGAATTTAGTATGAAAAAAAACTCCAAATTCGACTTAAATTAATTTATAGTAAAATTTGGAGTTTATAATCCTATTAAAAAACACTTATTTAATAATAATGCTTTCGATATTAGATAATTTCGATTGAGTTTTATTGGTAACTATCATAATTGAATATTTGTATGTGCCCTTTCCAACTAATAGATTATCAACAAATTTACTTTTGTCTGATTTCACTGTTTCGAATAATTCTAAATCTTTGTTAGAATTTTCAGTATTTGAATATGACTTGTAAATTGCGAACCAATATTCTTCATTTGGTAAATTTTGTGGCAAATTCCAATTTAATTTAATTGCTTTTGAATTATTATCATATTCAGCTTTTAACTGAATATCATTGCTAATGTACATTTTAGAATTGGATTTTACTTTCAAAATATCTTTTGTAAATGAATATAAATCATCAACATCTGTGGCTTTAACCAAATATTCGTAATAAGTATCTGGAAGAATATCAGAATCAATATAATCTCCACTATTAAAAGGTAATTCTTTTAATAATTGCCATTTTTCTTCACCTGAAACTCTTCTAAAAATCTCTTGTTTTTTTACTTCTTCACTTCTGCTATATTCCCATTTAATATTTATTCCTTTTTCATTTACCTGGAAATTAGAGAAAACTGGAGATTGAGGCGGATAGGCTGCAACTCTTTTTATTTGCAATATATCCGATAACTCAGACATTGCATATCTATGATTGAAAGCAGCGATTCGGTAATACACATATTTAGAAATGGTTTTGGTTGTTACCGAATCAACATAAGTTGTATCATCAATCATTTCTTTGCTGATAACGTTAAAAGTATGATTAGAATCATTTGCCCAAAGAACTTTATAACCAACTATATTATTTTCAGGGCCTAAATCCCAATTTAATTCAACTTTACCACTTTTATCGATTGTTCCCCAAAGTCCAGCTGGCTTTGATGGAGGAGTTGTATCATTAATAAGAGCTGCGTGAGGAATAGACTGTGCTTTAGCACCATTTGAGTCAACAGCTGTAATTATATAATAAGGTTCACCATCATTGGCAGTAGAGTCAATAAATTCAAATTTATCTGGTTTAATCAAATCCTGATGCAAAAAGAAATATCCTCCTTCAAAATCATTACTTTTTGAAACAGCAAATCCAACTAATTGAGGACTTTGAACTTTTGTTTCCCAATTTATTTTAAGAATGTGATTGCCAATTTGCTGAGATTTAACATTATTAATTACTGTCGCTTTTTTGTCAATAGCAATTGCCACAACATTACTGCAACCTGTTTCTTCTGCAAAAGAATTTATCCCTTTTAAACAATATAAATAAGAAGTATTTAATGCAACTGTAGTATCTGTATAAGAACCAACAATATTTTGTTTCTCTGCGAAGTCCTGCTTATTAATATTGTCATATTCCATTGGTACAATTGGTGATGAATTTATTTTGATAAACGACTTTCCATTGTCTTGTGAACGGTATAATTCATAAGCCGTAAAACCTTCAGCTTCACTATTATCCCACATCAATGCAATTCGTTTATCATTGTCATAAACTTTCAAACCTAATGGATGCTGAATATCCTGAGAAAAACTTCCGTATTTTACTGCTGTTTTGCCGTTATAAATAAAATAAGTTGTATCTTGAACAGCTACTTTAACAGTATAAATATACGAATATCCTTCTTTAATATCTCTATCAACGTATCGTAAAGCTAACCCATTTGCAGCATTTTTATTAATATCTGCAACAAAATGAGCAAATCCGTGCTTATTTGATAACTCAATTGCTGCGTATCTCAAATTTCTAACATAATCATCAGTATTATTACCTTTATTCAAATCAGAAATCGCTAATTTCCCATAAAGACATTGAGAAGCAATCGCAGCATATCTATCATTTTTATCTGAATTAGCTTTCCATTTTTCTAAAGACCAAGGTCTTAATGGTTGTTCAGTTAGAATTGTATATTCAGGTTGACCTTCTTTATTTAGGGCAATTCTTTCAATAATAAATCCTGAATTATTAGCAGTAACCCAACCTCCAGGGGTAGAAATACCCCATCTAAGAACAACAGAATCACCTTTATAAAAGTTACTCAATTTGATTTCTGCAGAGCGGATATATTTTCTTGTATTAGTATCAGAAGAGCTTTTCTCTTTCGCTGTCAATTTGATATTTTTACTAATACTATCAATATACTTTTTATCCTTATCTGAGTTCTTAAGTTTGATAATTTTATCTTTTTGTGCGAAAAGATCAGTCGCACAAATTAGAGCTAAGAGCATTATAAAACTAAATATTTTAAATTTCATTTTCATATCTATCATAAATTATTTTGGTGGAAAAAAAGCAATTTTTCTCTTTGATTTCAAATTCCAATTGGATATATTGTCCTGAGTATAATAGTCTGGAGATGGAGGATAATATCCATTCATAAAGAATCTTATTTCTCCATAAAGTTTTGTAAATTCACTTGACATTCCATAATTAAAATACAGCCATTCTATACATTTCCAAGACATATCAGCATCTGAAATATTCATATTAAGATTAGAATAATATTTATTATCAGCTTGTGTATAATTGCCAAAACTAGACTGAGCAATGCAATTAACATATAAACAAGAATAGCCAGCATCTCCAACTCCGTGAGTTCTAACATTTAAATAATACAAGTATTGATCAAGTATTCTCAAATATAAATATAAATTATCCATACTTGCACAGAACCAAGAGTTATAACTAATAGAAATATTTGAATAAGTGCCAGTATTTGCAACGGCATCATTTAACGAATTAAATCTAGGAGGACCAAGTGTTTTTATTAAACTATTATCTTTGAGATATTTAGCTCTTTTGGTTTGAGATGTAAAATCAGATATAGAATTTGAAACTTGTTCCCAATCAAAATCACCTTCATTACAATGTGACCATTTATCATTTTTATCATTAAGCCAGTAAGGTAGAGGAACTTTTGCCATTGTGCCATCAGTAAATCCTAATCCAGTATTTCCATCAATTACATTATAAACGTCAGCTCTGATATGTTTAAACCAATCAGTTGTTTCATCATCTGTAAATCTTACAAATGGGCCAAAACTTGCGTTAGATGTAGATCCATAACCAGAAGTAGAATATTTTTGACCTACTAAATCAATTTCTTCAAAAGGTTCAGAACAATTCATTTTAACATCACTTATTGCTGCATAATCCAAATAATTCAAACTTTTAAAAGTAAAATGATTTATTTTTTCGGTCATAGTTTTGAATTTACTTGTTCTAAAGAAAAAGTCGGATTCAAAGATTCGTTTATCGTTAGCTCTTAACAATTGCATTGTTTTAACATCAATTGTTCTATTGCTAATTGTATCAATTACATCGCCATTATCAACCAAACTGCCCACTAATTTCATTTTCTGTAAATCAGTTGCTATTGGGTTAAAGTTTTTATCACTATAAGTTGTTAAACTCAAACTACTACTTTTTGCATTTGAAGTTGTTGTTGTTGTCTTTGTTGAATAGATTGTTTGAGTTTTATTAATATTTAAATTAGTATTAAATTGACCAGTTTTAGCAATTTTAACATCACCTGTTTTATCTATATTTTTTGCATTAGCAAGTACATCAAGATTTTTATCTATTCCACTTATAGCTATTTTGGCTCCACCAATTATTGATGAAGTTTTGGTCTTTCTATTAGAAATCATCTCATTCATTTTTGTGATTCCAGAAAGATTTAAACTTCCAGATTTAGGAGTAATTCTCGCAACAAGTTGCAAATTATAAACTTTAGAGGGGTCTAAATGACTAATATCAAATTCAACTCTAGAATTTGGATCTTTATTAATTAAAGTCAATGGAACTTCTTTAGATTTGGTACCGTCAAATTTAAATACAGCTAAATATTCAACTTTAAGTAAATCTTTCTTATTCTTATATTCTGGGAATTTATCTAAAAATTGATTAGGGTCAAAGATATCTTGTTGAAGTTGGCGCATAGCAATATACCCCGTTTTCAATGATTTATCAGCAATAAACGATCTTTGTCCTTTTGCAGGAAAAGCATAAATTACATTTTGGTTTACTACATAATTTGGTGATTTTCCAGTTGTAAAAGTTATTGTAGTATCTTTTACAATTGATTGTCCTTTTCTTGGGTCACCATCTTTTTCGTATTTTGTAGTTTGCCACGATGAACCTTTTAATTCTTCTCCGTGAGCTTTTATTCTAAATTTATAATTTGTTGTTTCTTTTAACATATTTTTGGATGTAAGAACTAAAGTCATTCCTTCGTCAGCGATGCTTTCTGAAAAAGCTTCATCTACTTTAGGTGATACTTGATATAATTCTTTATTATCTAAAATTATTCTAAATGTTCTTATTGGTCCTGGTGAACCATTCGAACCAATTGTTTGAATATCAAAATGATTGTCATTTGCTCCATCAGGTACAGGGAAATTGAATGTAGCAGCAGGACTCATAAATACAGAAACATCTTTTCCAGTAGGTTGCATATCAGAGATTAATCCTATAGCTAGTGGATTATCAGAAACCATTTCGCAGATATTTCCATAGTTAAATTCAAAACTACAATGTCCTTTTACTAAGCCTTTAAGAATTCTATAATATCCAGCAACAGTTCCTTTTGCCCAAGTTGGATTTGGCAATCCACCTTGTAAAATAGCTGCAAATCCTCCAGATAGAATCTCAAAATTCCCTTCAACAAACCATAAATCTACGTGTAATCCAATAGATGCAGCTACATAAGCATACATCTGCCCCATTGCATACCAACCATCAATTCCTATATTATCACTTCCTTTGCAAGACACTCCTGGATAATTATGTAAGTTCAAATCGAATCCAAAACCAGCCGCTAATTTAGCATAGAATATTAAGAAATTATAAGATCCTCCAAATGAGGTACTTCCACCGAGAGAAATTCCTTTACCAGTTGATTGTTGCAATCTATCAGTAGTTTGCACAGCTGGTAATGCTTTACCAGCACTAGCAAAAATTGTCTTTACATCGTTTGGAAAAGGTGGTAAACCTCCAGGCAAATCATTTCCAACCATAAAGTAATTATTAATATTTAATAGTCCCACAATTGACATCACAGAAGGGCTTTCCCAAGTGCCAATATAAAAATGCCATTTTGAATTTTTCTTGTCAGCTAATATATCTAATGAACTTGTTTCGGTTAGCATTCCAGCTAAACTCATTTGAATTGTAAAATGTCCATTGAAACACTGAGAACCGAAATCATAAGACATATCTGCAGTTCCTTTACCTAAAGGTTTAGAATTATCTGTAATTTTAGAAACTAAGTAGGCATCACCTTTTAGCTGGATAAATCCTAATCCTCCACTACTATTGAATGATACTAAAAATTCCATACTTCCATTTAATGGTGTTGGCTCAGGATGAGTACCAAATATTACTTTTGCTTTAAAACTCAAAGAGGAATTTTCGTCAGGTTTATAAACGACTCCCGAACAAGTTGCACCAATTTTTGAGGCATCAGCAACAGTTTGAGTTGCTGGTACAGAAGCAACAGCCTTTTCAACTTTCATATGATAGCTTGCACCACCACCGAAACCATAAATACCAACTCCAGTCATTACAGGAAAACCTGTTGCTAATAACAAAGAAGCATCAAAATACCAATATGTATATTTATCTAAAGATGCAGTTTTTTGTTTACTACCAAATTGAACTGTAATATCTCCAGTGATTTTTTCCATAATATCTGCTTTAATATTGCCTCTGAATCCATCACCATAAGTAGCATCACCACTATAAATATCCAATTCTCCATTTAATTTCACTAGTCCTGGAATTATTTCACCAGAAACTTTAATTTTATTTAGTTCTAAATCATCATAATCAAAGCTAATACTACCTTTTTTTGCCCAAATTGTAAATCCTGTAGTTCCAGCAAAAACATTATTATAAAGTGAAGCACTAATCTCAAATTTTAATCCAAATTGTGTTAAACCTTTGGTCACTAATGAAATACCACCAGCACTCACGTCAAATCCACACATTTGCTTTTGAGGGCTACCAAGTTTAAAATCTCCACCTTTAATTCCTTCATCGGTTAATAAGAAATTATCAACTCTCATCAGTTCGAATTTTAATGGAAGTTTACCAACTTTAGCATCAATCGAAATATTTGCATTCAACAAAACTGTGTCTTTAAATCCACTTGGTGTTTTAGATATTTTAATATATGAAGTACTTTCTAATTGGAATTTTGCCTTCCACATATTTACATTAAGCCCACCTGGTAAATCAGTATTTACATTAAAATTATAATTTTGCTTACCAGTATTGTCTATTACTAAAGTACCATTATATTTCAATTCATCTTCAGAAATTGGTAATTTCAATTTTCCATTTAATTTACCTTCTTTAAATGAATTTTGTACAAATTTAACTGAAAAAGTATCTAACCTTGCTCTAAAACTACTTAATTTAATATCTGCAATATTTGAAATTACTGCATCAGCACTTAATCCACTTTTATCGATCAATAAATCAGAAATCACTCCTTGAATTGCCCCGCCACCACCTAATTTGAATTGTTCTGGTAATTTCATTGTTGCTTTAGAAATATAAAATCCACTCCAGCTATTTGTCATATCCCCTAAATATCCCTGTGGGAATTTTATAGCTGGTGGATTTGAAGCTGGTGATAAATCAAGATACATATCAGAAACGTGGATTATGAAATCTTCTAAAGATGCTGGTGTAAAGTCCTGAATTGAACAAACAGCTACCAAATCTTTAGTTGCACTGTAATTTGCTGTAAAATTCAAGTTTACTTTACTTGATTTATCATCTGGATATGGAATAATCCAAGTTCTTGGAAATTCTACTTTTCCAGCAATATTTATTTCCTTAAATCCATCTTTATCAAAGTTTAAAAATGTACCTTTATCGCTTAAAGTTTTTTGTTTGAAAACAAAGTTCCATCCATCACCAGAATTTGGAAATGAGAAGTCTTCAGCTAAATATAATTCTTTATTATCTCCAAATCCAGTTGGTTTTAAGCAAGTTTTTCCAGTTAAACATAAATCAGCACCTGGGCCTAAACCTGGAATTTTATATTTAAATGCAGCTGATGCAATTGCTCCATCAGGGGCAAAAGTAACTGATGTTATGCCTAATACAAATGGAGCAGATTTAATTACATTATCAATTCCGATTGGCATTTTTACAACTGCTAAGTCAGTTAATGAACTTAATTTCTGAGTGCCTTCAGCAGCTTTTTCCAAAAATTGAATAATCTGACTCTTATTTAACCCCATTTCAGGAACAATTGGAAAACCATCAACCATTTTGCATTTTACAACCCCACTAATTACCTCGTCAGTTGAATTAATTGTAATACCTTCATTGAATTCAACAGCAAATCTAATATTTTTTAAAAAAGCAACAGTAATGTATCCATCTCCTTTAATCATATCACCCGATTTGATTGGATCCGAAGTTAAATTCATTTCAAATTCACCAACTTTAATCTTATCTCCTGTTTTATAAGTTTTGGTGGAAATTGTTTTGTTCAAAGGTGTTGCAACTCCACAATTTATTTCAGAAGGAGTTGATGAAGATGATGAATCTTTTTTTGAATCTGCTAATTTTGATGAAGTTGAGTCTGTTTTAGTGCTGTCTTTTGTTGAACCCAAAGAGCCTCCTGAGGGACTACCAGTAGTAGTATCTCCAGACATAGTTTTAGATAATATGAATTTTCCAATTTCACTTTTACCATCATTTCTAGTTGCAATTTTGCCATTTTGGTCAAATGATTGAATTTGCCATACAAATGCAATTGCATCAGGATATTTATTAAATGGTAAATCACTCGGCAAATATTGATAAGATGTTCTTCCAGGTTGTAATAATTTATTAAATAGTGGAGGGTTATTATCAATTGCGGTTCTATCATTTTGTCCAACAAAAAGTGGAGCAATTTTTAATTGATAACTAATAATCGTACCCATTGGAGGATTAGCAACCGATGACCAAATGAAATTTGGCAAAATTGTAGGTGTTGAACTTATTTCTTCACTTTCAATAGGTTTAATTAACATTGGTGGATCAGGAATTGTAATAAAAGTTTGCTTGCAAGTAATGCCACTCATATTAATTTGATTACCAAGTTCATCTAAAATTTTAACACAAAACTCATAATTTCCTTCAGGCAACATTTGAGTACTAATCGCACCTCTTCTGATTGAAGGATCTAATGTTATTGCTGACTCTCTAACAATTTGAGAACCATTAAGCATTAATGGCACTCCAGTATAAAGGTCAAATCTTGGCATATAAGCTGAATTATCATTTGTATAAGCTATAATAACATTTTTGTCAACATCTTCTATTGAGAAAGATATTCTTATGTTTTTATAATTTGTATTTGCAGTTAATGTCATTTGAATAATTGTTGGGTCATACTTCCAATCGCTTAAATATGGAGGTAATGGCTTCTTAATATTAAATGATATATTAACATCAGCAAAACTAGATTCTGTTGCTAACATTAACAGAATTATCAGAATTTTAATTAAATTCTTCATAATATTATTCGATGATATTTTAAAATGTGATTGCATAATTTAATGACCCCATTAATTCATTATAAGATTCTGGAGATTGATAATAATTTGGTGTATTGCTTGTTTGATAATTCATATTTGATAAATTTATACTTATGGTACCAAATTTATCAATTGAATAATTTGCATTTAATCTTAAACTCATTTGTAAATCCGTTTCTTTGAATTTTATTGCGGTTAATCCAATAGTTGCGTTAACATTTAATTTTTTTTCTAAAAATGCATATCCTGCCGATTGAGTAAAACTATAGATATCAGATGCAAAATCTGATTTGTTGGAATTTAAATATAAACCTGTTGTTAATGTGAGTGAACTCTCATAAATCAGAGAATAATTTAAATTAAAGTTATTTGTAATATATATTTTTTGTAATGTGTCATAAGAACTCCGATCAGAAACATCTTGATAAGAATATGACAAAACAACATTATTATTTGCTCCAAATGCATCAAAATTCCAAACAGGATTTATTTGATACATCTCAGCAATATTTTGCAAATGAATTGTATCTTTGGCAAATGCTGTTTTCATTCCATAATTGCTATACTGGGCATTTAATGTAAAATTCTTAGAAATTTGAGAATAAATATCTAAAGAACCAATAACTCTTGTTGTATTTGAAACGTGATTATCTCTTAAATTATTTGCTCTATACCCTATAGAACCTTTAATGCTTAAATCTCCATTAAAGAATCTTAAATTTGGTGCAAAAGTTAAATCTAATACATCATTTAACATATTCGGATAACCAAGAGTTTGAAATCCAGGTCCAATCCATTTTGCATTGAATTTAAATGAATAATTTCTAAAAGGAGTTAATAATAAAGAAGCTTTTGCTGATCCATCTATTTGAGTAGAATATCTAGGAATAAATATGTTCTCAACAAATGATGGCATTTCAGAACTCATATATTTATCAGCATAAGAATCATTTGAAAAAATTGAAATTGCACCTTCGCAACTGAATTTTGCAAATGATGAAATAGGTAATCCAAATGCTAACGAACTGACTAAATTGTCCTTAGGTAATATGAAATTTGTAGAAATAACTTTTTTAGTAGTATCATCCCAAGCGTGAGCAATATTTAAATTAATAAATAAATCATTTCCTGAAGCAAAACCAACTTTTACTGCATAAACTAAACGTTGGTAATTTCCTAAAGTATTTGAACTAGAATCAGAATCTTTAAATTCTCGCAATCTACCATAAAGTCCACTAAATTTAAATGAAGATAAATTCAAATCAAATCCACCTCCTAAAACTCTCGAATCTCCAAAAGTAAAATCTGAATAATTTGAAAAAAAGTATCCTGCGTGTAAAGTTAGCCATTCACCAATTTTGGGATTTACTCCAAATTGATTAAAAGGTTGCTGAAATCCAACTTGAGAAGTAGTAAACCAAAATTCAAATGGTAATTGTATTTGGTCATAGATCGATATATTTAGTAAAGCATTTACACGAAAATTTACAGGTGAAGTGTACTGATTTCTAATTTTTTCAAGTTCTTTATCTTTACTATTAGATGTAAATTCAGTATTTAAACCTAAAGAACCATTATAAGAAATGAACTTAGATTTACTGGTAATTGAATCCACTTTATCTTGTGAATAAATAGACGCAGAAATCAAGAATACAATTAATATGAGAAATTTTATATTCATAAATTTTCTTTAAATACTTTAAAAATCATTTATTAACAATTAGTTAAAAAGAACGTTTTTCGAGAACCAAATTTAC